>JBEBQJ010000158.1:0-11340 GCA_040395455.1 Sphingobacterium yanglingense
CATCAGCACTGAATGACTGAAAATTACCCCCTGACACAGTTTATTTTACACTCCCTCATTAAATAAAAAAGGTTTAGTTTGATAAACTGAACCTTTTCGCTTTATGAATAGAGTTATCCATTTCCCAACTCTAGGATACGATCAAATTCTTCTTGCTTGAGCGGCATCACCGACAGCCGTCCCTGTTTTACAAGCGCAATATTCTGTAAGAACTCATCAGCCTTTACCATTTCCAGTGTAACTGGCTTCTTCAAAGTCTCTACCGGAGCAAGATCTACCACTACCCATTTAGGATCTTCCGTCGTAGGATCCTGGTAGTATTCCTTTACCACCTTAGCTACACCAACCACCTCTTTACCTTCGTTACTATGATAGAAAAGAACGAGGTCTCCGACCTTCATCGCCTTCATATTATTCCGGGCCTGATAATTACGTACACCATCCCAGAATGTCTCCCCATCTTTATTAAACTGTTCCCAGCTATATTTAAAGGGTTCTGATTTTACTAAGAAATAATTCATACTAGCCCTCTCCTTCCAATACTTCCATCTTATCCGCAAAGTGCGCACAATAATCACGAAGGTCACCGATTACTTTTTCTGCCATTGGGTCACCACCAGACGCTCTTAAAAAAGAATCCCCCATGGTTTGCATCGTCTCATAAAAAAAGCGTTTCATCTCATCGTAAGGCATATCTTTAGTCCATAAGTCAATACGTAAGGAATTCTTATACTGTGCATCCCATAATGACAAGAACATTGCTTTCGCTGGCAACGTATCTGAAGTCTCTCCATCCGTAGAAGACCATTGAATTACTTCTGGAACATTATTTTCGTCCAACTCGACGTTCAATTTTATTTCTGCTTTTTTCATTCTATTGTTTAATTTTTAATACCTGTAGAGAAGCTGCATAAATAACGTCCCCACTGGTTATTGATATTATATAAGCCTTTTGGCTTCCTTATTGCATTTTCAATATAACCATCAGTATACCGACAAGCAGTATAAAACCAATCTGTAGAAACCATATTCGCTTTAGGTCTTTAAAGAACAATCGAAATCCCAAATCTATCAATGCCAAGAATACGGTCAGAACCAACAACCACCCCCAAGACATAATCTTCTCCTGTTCACTGCTCCACTCAGAAATTACCCATACCAAGATACAGGCCAAAGTAATATTTAAGGGCGTTAGCTTCACAGATTAACTATTTTTAAACTTCTTGCCCTTCTTCTTCTTTACTCCGGAGGATTTGGGGGCTGTCTTTTTCGGCTTATAGCCGGATTTTAACGTCTCCTTTTGTTTAATAACAAACTTCTTCTCATGAAAAGCCCCTTTAAAGTCAGGATTATCTTTTTTCTTTTGATTATCGATTTCCCGGGCTATAGTTTGCCGTTCATCAAATGGCGTTTTCTCCACAAAGACATCTTCTGGTAACTCCGCAACCGGAATAGATTGACGAATTAGCTTTTCAATCTTTTCTACATAGTACTCTTCTGCTGGGTTTGCAAAAGTGATAGCATCCCCTTTATTAAAGGCACGTCCTGTACGTCCAATCCGATGTACATAATCTTCAATCACGATAGGCACATCAAAATTAATCACATGACTTACGTTGGAAACATCCAATCCTCTAGCCGCTACATCGGTAGCCACCAAAAACCGAATCTCACCCGATTTGAATGCATTGATAGAATTTATCCTTGTGTTCTGCCCTTTATTCGCATGGATTACACGTACATTATCTTCACCATATTTTCGGTCTAAATAACCGAATACATTATCGGCAACTTCTTTGGTCTTACAAAATACGATAACACGGTGAAATGCCTCATCGTCTTTAAACAGATGCTGCAAAAGATTAATCTTAGTCTTAAGATTTGGCACCCGATAGAGCGTCTGTGACACCGTCTTTGCCGGTGTAGCTTGCTCAGTAACTTCAATTACTGTAGGAAATGCCAAAAAATCACCTGCAATCTTTCGAACCAGCTCACTCATTGTCGCCGAAAACAAAAGATTTTGGCGTTTGCGAGGAACTATTTCCAATACACGGTGTATTTTACTGATGAATCCCATATCCATCATCTTATCCGCTTCATCCATCACCAAAAACTTCAACGATTTGGTATTGATATATCCATCGAGATATAAGTCTAAGAAACGTCCCGGAGTTGCGACTATAATATCACAGCCCTTCTCCAGTTGTTCCTTCTGGGTCTTCGGTCCCAACCCACCATACAAAAGTACTGTCCGGAGATCCAGATAGGTTGAGAAGAGACGGATATGCTCCTCGATCTGCATAGCCAGTTCACGAGTCGGGCTCAATATTAAAGCCCTAGGGTCCATACCCTGAGCATACTTTAGCTTCATCAATAAAGGCAACACAAAAGCAGCTGTTTTACCTGTCCCTGTCTGCGCTATTCCCATCACATCCTGTCCAGCTAGAAGGGGCGTTATAGCCTTCTGCTGAATCTCCGTAGGCTCCGTGTAACCTGCCTCCGCGATTGCGTCTAGTATTTGCTTATTGAGTTTAAAATCTTCGAACGATACCTGCATCTTACAAAGATAATGAAAAAGATATTAGTTGTAAGTCATAAGACAGGAGAATGCAGATAGATATTACTTCCAAACTTTATTTTTCAAAATTTTGTTTTGCCAGCGATTTAAAGCAATTTTGTTTCAGAAAAAATAATTAGAATGAAGAAAATAGTATCGTTATTAGTGCTATGTGCAGTCACCTTGACTACCATGGCAGATGAGGGAATGTGGTTCCTCATGCATTTAAAGCGTCTGAACGAAGCTGACATGCAGAAAAAAGGTCTTAAACTGACCGCAGAAGAAATTTACAGCATTAACAATTCCAGCTTAAAAGATGCTATTGTACAGTTTGCTGGAGGTTGTACAGCCGAAATCGTATCTGGATCAGGCCTTGTTATGACCAACCACCACTGTGGATACGGTGCCATTGCAGAATTATCCTCTCCGGAGCATGATTACCTGACCAATGGTTTCTGGGCCAAAAACCACAGCGAGGAGTTGAAGCCAAAGTCTCTTTCAGTACGCTTCTTTGTACGTATGGACGATGTTTCAAAACGCATATTAAGCTTAGTAAATGATAAGATGTCTGAAAAAGAAAGACAGAAAATCATCAACCAGGAGATCGCTAAAATTGAAAAAGAAAACAGCGAAAACGGCAAATACATCGTTTCCGTCAAATCATTTTATAACGGTAACGAGTATTACTACTTCGTATATCAGGACTATGAAGACGTACGTCTAGTAGGTACGCCTCCAAACAGCATCGGTAAATTCGGTGGTGACACCGACAACTGGGAGTGGCCGCGTCACACTGGCGATTTCTCTGTTTTCAGAGTCTATGCCGATAAAGACGGAAATCCTGCCCCTTACTCCAAAGAAAACGTACCGTTGAAACCTAAATATCATTTACCTATCAGTCTAAAAGGTATTAAAGAAGGCGACTTCTCCATGATTCTAGGATACCCTGGCCGTACCAATCGCTGGATGCCTGCTGCTGGAATTGACCAAAACGTTAAATATGCATACCCTGCTTGGGTAGAAGCTTCCAAAACAGGTATGGATGCCATGAAAAGACACATGGAAAAAGACCAAGCCGTAAATATCAACTACGCTTCTCAATACTCAGGTGTTGCCAACTATTGGAAAAACCGTCAAGGTATGATTGATGCCTTGTCTAAACACAAAACAGCGAATGCAAAACGCACATTAGAAAGCAACTTCGAGAAGTGGGCCAATAAAAAAGAAAACAAAGAAAAGTACGGTGACGTTATTAAAACGATCAACGACTACTACACTGCTACCAACGAAAAAGCACGTCATGACAACTACCTAACTGGTATGATTCGCTCGTCTACTTTTGCTTCGTTCCCTTATAGCATCGGTAGTGCATTAAAACAATATGCTGAAGCTAATGAAGCTGCGCGCAAGCAAATGCGTCCACGTTTTGAAGCGGGGATCCAAGAAACCTACGAAAAAGCTTACATTCCTTTGGAAATAGACGTATTAGCTGACGAGTTGAATCTCTATAGCGCAAAAGCTGGGCAGATTGCTCCGTATATCGCAGAATTGGCAACACAAAACAGCAAGAACTTCAACACAACGATAAAAGCTGCATTCGACAATAGCGTTTTCGGTTCGCAATCAAAACTAGAAGCATTCTTGGATAATCCTTCAGCTTCTGTCATCAGCCAAGATCCTTTGTTCAAAATCTCTGAGGCCTTAATGACCAAATACAGAGAGCGCACGGCCGAACAAGAGCAACGTGAAGATAATTTTCAAGCAGCCTTCCGCAAATATATTGCAGGTTTCTTAGAGATGAATCCAAAAGGCAAATACTATCCAGATGCGAATAGTACCTTACGCCTTACTTATGGTACGATCAGAGCACTTCCTAGCGACCCTCGTAATGATGCTAAAGTAAACAATTACACCACTTTAAAGGGCACAATAGCGAAATACAAACCAAATGACGAGGAGTTCGATTTACCAAAAAGACTTATCGATTTGTACGAACAAAAAGACTATGGCCGCTATGCAGACAAAGATGGCTACATGCCTGTAAACTTCCTAAGTGACCAAGATATCACTGGTGGAAACTCGGGTTCTCCTGTATTAAATGCTAAAGGAGAATTAATTGGCTTGGCTTTTGATGGTAATATTGAAGCCATGGCTGGCGATGTGATCTTTGACCCTAAACTACAACGGACTATTTCAGTAGACATCAGATATGTTCTGTTTGTCATTGATAAATTCGCTGGTGCAAAAAACATCATCGACGAACTTACAATTGTAGAATAATCGCTATTAAATTGTTTTTTTCAACAAAAAAATAGGATTTAATTACTTTTGTATTTGTTGTTTTTGTATATTTATTACATCTTAGTGCAAATATTTAGAAACTAAATTATATTAATTAAAATGGAAAACTACACTAAATTAAAAGAACTAGTTGCTTCAATCGAAGCTGATGCTGAAAAATTCTTCAACAATGGTAACTCTGCTGCAGGTACTCGCGTACGTAAAGGCTTACAAGACATTAAGACTTTAGCACAAGACATCCGTAACGAAGTAACTGCAAAGAAAAACGACGGAAAAAAATAATCTATTTTAGATTATACAATAAAAAATCCCGTTCTGAGCAATTCAGAACGGGATTTTTTGATTCCTAAAACTTGACTCCTAGCTACATCAGTGCTAACTTGATGACATAATCTATCGTCTCTTTATTTAGAAAACTACTGAAAGTATCGTTCATCATTTTAGCGATATCAGTCCTATTCATCCGTTTTGTCTTCGTATTATTAAACAGTTTTTTATCCAATACGACATTATCCATAAGCTCTACTTTCGTAGCAAAGTAAGAGACATGCTGACTGGGTACTACCAAACCTAAAATCAGTCCTGGTAGGCCGTTAATAGATTCTGGACCTCCATTTGTCAAAAGCTCATTACTATAATAACCTATTACATAGGTCGAGTCTGGCGTAATGCCATTGGCCCGTCTACAATTGTAACCTGCGATCTCTCGGTACTCATCAGTGACCTTCCATTCAATCGTTTTTACCGTGTCCTGTATAACTATCTTTTGTCCGATAATATCATTGTATCGTTTATAATCTTTAGTTTTTAAATCAGACAACGTAGTCGCATCAAAGTCTATAGCCAACATCATAATAAACTGCTTAATTTCCGCATCCAGATCCTGTTTAACAGGTTCAAACAAAGTCTCATTCCCATTAAATTTCAATGTCTTTTTCAATACTAGATTCTCTGGAGCATTGGGTATCATCGACTCAAACTGAGACCTAGAACGATCATCCGATTTATCCAGGTACTGCTTACGCATGATATTCTTGATATACATCGTTTTATCATAAGTCACCACCCCCGATTTTCCAAACATGGCAAACTGTGCTGTAGCTGTATGGCCCAGTACAAAAAGGGCCAACAGCATCATTATATTCTTCATTCTCATCATTATTTCACAAACATTTTATTAAAATCCAAAGATAACTACAACATATAATACCGTCTTATGGTATCAAAACGCCTCTGGGTAAACACAGAGTTTGATTGAGTTCTAGAATATCCTAAGTTCTGATTAAATACGTCATTGATTGTAAAATCCAACATAAGTGATTCATTCTTAAAGAACTTTTTACTGATTCCAGGATGTACCAAAAATCTTTCCAGCTTCTGGTCAAATGCGTCCGTAGGTGCTTCGTACGAATAGTCATAATTAGTGTACACCTTGAATGAGCTGGACAAGAAATACTCAATGCCTCCAGATACACCAAATACAAAACCACTATTATCTCGTTCCGGGCTCAAGTTGGACGTCATCTGTCTGTATTGAGGACTTATTTTCGTCGTAAAATTCAAGCCCGTTTTTGTCTCCCTTTTTATCTCATAACTGAACGTGTAGTTCTGCGACTTTACTAAATTAGCTTCGCTATTAAAGAAGTTATTATTCCTATTAACTTCCAAAACCAAACTGACTGAATTCTCCAACATCAATGCTTTGTTCAATCTAAAGTGATACCCTCCGTACATGGATGCAGAGAAATCCTGTTTACCAGTCATATTATCCCAACGGTAATAATTGACCCCATTACTGGTCGTAATATTCTGCGTGATTGGATCCTTCGTTAAGGTAACTGTTCCGCCTAAATATTTGAATTGATTTGATAATAGATTAAAACTATGATAAAACCCTTCAAATGTATTCGTAAAAGCCGGATTTAAATCCTCGTTACCATTGTAGATATTTAATTGATCCGAGTTATTCATGATGGGCTGTATCTGATTTAGAGATGGCAGTTGGTTTTGCCCCGAATACGACAGTCGCAGCGCTTTGGCCATAGAGAACTTATAGGTCGTTGTCAATCTCGGATTATAGGTAAAGAAGTTTCTATTCAACGCCCTATTGTCATAATTATTGACCTGCTTTAAACGGTCATCATTAAACGTATTTGTTAGATTAGCTTCCAGCTTTTCTCCTTGGTAAGCCATAGTGACATCATAATTATTACTCAATCTATTAAAGTCATAACTACTACTGTACTTAGGGTCCAAAACATCATATTTTCCGCTAGTCCCCTTATTAAGAGACTCCAAGAGCGATGCATTCTTTACACTGACGATACCGTAAGCCACCGATAGGTTCAATTCTCGTGTCAGGGGCTCTGTATAGGTAACCCTACCCTGCACTTTACTGAGCTCCTGCTTTGTATTTTTGAATTGGTCTGTAGTCGGCAGTTTTCCTCCCGGATCCTTAATCAGCTCAGAGTACAAAGTACCTGTCCCAATAGTTTCACTCTTACTCCCTGCTGCATTCAAAGAGAAAACCCGTCCTTTTTTCAAGAATTTTTTGGTGTATAATGCATCGAAATCATAACTATTGACCTTATTGTCTATATCTTCTTTACTCTCGTTTTTCGTAACCGTATCCGCGTAGTTTGTAGAGCTAGTAACTGTATTACTCCACAATTTCTTCCGGCTAGCTGATCCTGTAATCAATATTTCATTTAGTGAATCGATCTTTGTTTCCAGACGCAGGTTGACACGGTGTTGATCATTATCCGTATCCACCTTCTTCGTAGTCTCACTGTTGATAATACCAGACATTATAGTGCTTTCCTCACCATCCGCAGCAATTTTCCCATACTTATAGTTTAGGTTCAGGCGGTATCTATCCCCCTTCCATCTATCTGTAAAGTTTACTCCCGTATTGATTGCACGTGGTATTCCTGTCACTCCTTCTCCGGAAAAGGGATCATTCACCTTCATCACTCCGCCTTCAAAAGATGCATCGACATCTACACCAAACTTTTGGGCATCTTCCCAATTCATCGTTGTAGTTCCGTTGTTCCCGAATAAACCATATACAGACACCTTCTGAGGACCTTTGAACTTATTGAACATGAGCTGTCCCATATAGTACTTATCTGTACCACCGCCAGCCAGGGCCTTTCCAAAGAAACCGTTCTTCGCACCGTCTTTCAGTTTTACATTAATAGTCTGCTCACGCACCCCATCATCTACACCGGTCCGCTCCGTCTGGTCAGACTTCTTTTCGTATACCTGCACTTTATCCACCATATCTGAACGGAGATTGCGCGTCACTAAGGTGGGATCATTCCCAAAGAACTCTTCTCCGTCTACCAGTACCTTTTTAACCGTCTTACCTTGCGCTGTAATCTTACCCGAAGCATCTACTGTAATACCTGGTAATGCCTTAAAAAGGTCCTCCACTTTCGCATTTGCCTCCATCTTAAACTGAGAAGCATCATATTCGGTCGTATCCCCTTTAATTGTTATAGCGGCTCTTCGCTTTACGACGACTTCTTCAATCAGGTGAGCAACACTTATCAGCCCCAACTCACCGAGGTTCGAACTTGTCGTTCCACCCGTTACCGTCTCATAGAAATCGGCATACTTTGGATAGGAAACAATTACGAGATACGAGCCATTTGCGGGTCTTTTCAGCTGGAACTTACCTCCAACATCCGATCTTCCATAGTCGACCAATGTGGAATCTTGCGTTTTCAGCAACATAATTGTTGCATTCTCCAGGCTTTTCTTATCTGTCGCATCCACGACCTTACCTGTAACTACATTTTGGGAGTATCCTTTAAAATACAACCCGGACATTAACATAAAACAAAGAAGTATACCTCTCATAAAAGGATCTAATAAAACTACGTATCAACTATTTTTCAGTATTAGTTGTACAAAAATGAAAAATGTTACACCTTATCGCTAAAAAGATAGAAAAAAGTGACTTTTTATTACACTAAAGAGCCTTCCAAAAAAGCAGGAATACCGTTTCAAAATACTTACCTTTGTATTAAATCATTTTTTGACATGCAAAACATCAAAGATTATGTAGAAGCTAATAAAGAACGCTTCTTAAACGAACTATTTGAATTATTGCGCTTTCCTTCCGTAAGTGCTGACCCTCAATACAAAGAGGGTGTATTGAATACCGCAGAATTCGTGGCTAAAAAACTTCAGGATGCTGGCGCTGAAAATGTAGAAATATGCCCTACAGCTGGATACCCTATTGTATATGGTGAAAAAATATTTGACCCATCTTTGCCAACTGTGTTAGTATATGGTCACTATGACGTACAGCCTGCTGACCCTTTAGAGCTTTGGGACACTCCTCCATTCGAACCTACAGTCCGTGATGGAAAGATCTATGCTCGTGGTGCTGCCGATGACAAAGGTCAGTTCTATATGCACGTAAAAGCATTCGAATACATGGTTACAAATAACCAATTGGCATGTAACATCAAGTTTATGATCGAGGGTGAAGAAGAAGTAGGTTCTGAAAACCTAGGTATCTTCGTTGCAGCTAACAAAGAGCGTTTAAAAGCGGACGTGATTGTTATCTCAGATACCTCTATGATCAGCTTAGAAAACCCATCGATAGAGACAGGCTTACGCGGTCTTTCTTACGTTGAGGTAGAAGTAACTGGACCAAACCGTGATCTACACTCAGGTGTATACGGTGGAGCAGTAGCTAACCCAGCGACTATTTTATCCAAAATGATTGCTTCTCTACACGATGAGAACAACCATATCACCATTCCTGGTTTTTACGATGATGTCTTAGAATTGACAGCAGAAGAGCGTAAAGCATTGAACGAAGCACCGTTTGACGTTGAAGAATACAAAACAGACCTAGGTGTTAGCGAATTGTGGGGCGAAAATGGCTATACTGCTATCGAACATACAGGTATTCGTCCTACACTTGAAGTAAACGGTATCTGGGGTGGTTACATTGGCGAAGGAGCAAAAACAGTATTACCTTCTAAAGCCTATGCTAAAATCTCTATGCGTTTGGTTCCTAACCAAAACTCAGATAGAGTTACAAAGCTATTCAAAGAACACTTTGAAGCTATCGCTCCGAAATCGGTAAAAGTAGAGGTAAAACCACACCACGGTGGCGAGCCAGTAGTAACACCGACGGACAGTATCGCTTACAAAGCTGCTGAAAAAGCGTTGGAAGTAACATTCAACAAAAAACCTATTCCTACGCGCGGTGGCGGTTCTATTCCAATCGTTGCACTTTTCGAAAAAGAATTAGGTATCAAAACGGTATTATTAGGATTCGGTCTGGACAGTGACAACTTACACTCTCCAAACGAGAAATATGGTATCGAAAACTATTTAAAAGGTATCGAAACAATTCCTTTGTTTCACAAATATTACGCTGAATTAAGTAAGTAATTCGGTATAAAAAAATAAAAGGGTTATTTTTAAAAAAATAACCCTTTTTCTATGGATTTTGATTTTCGACTTAAGGTCTTTCATACTGCGGCCCAGCAACTCAACTTTACAAAGACCGCAGCAGTACTCTACATATCCCAACCTGCTGTCAGCAAAAACATTATCGAACTGGAAAAGAAACTCGGTGTTTCCCTTTTTGAACGCAAAGGCAACAACCTAATCTTGACGAAAGCAGGAGAAATCTTATTTCGTTATGCTGCACAGATCATACAACTATACAACAAAGCAGATCAAGAAATATTCGATCTACAGTCCAATATGAAGGGACACCTGATACTGGGAGCTAGCACTACCATATCCCAGTACATCATTCCCTCACTATTAGCCAAATTTCTGAACGAACACCCCAATAGCCATATTGAAGTCTCTCAATACAATAGTCGCGCTATTGAAGAACTACTCATTGAAAACAAAATCGATCTTGGCATCACCGAAGGGGCTACAGACAACCGGGCACTGAAATATATCCCTTTCATGAAAGATGAAATCGTATTAGTAACCAATAGTCAAAACGCACTACTGAAACAGCTCAAAAAACCGGATGTCCTTGACCTTTACAGACTCCCCTTGGTAGTTCGCGAATTAGGCTCCGGCACACGTTCTGTTATCGAAAATAAAGTGAGATGCCTCGGTATTGATTTTTCCAAACTCAATATCGAAATGGTATTGGCCTCAACCGAGAGTATAAAGCGTTATATTCAAGAACGCGATTGCTTCGCTTTTCTTTCCATCCACTCTATCCAAAAAGAAATCTTGGAAAACAGGCTTACCATACTAGATATACCTGATTTACAGATCGAACGTTATTTTCATTTCACCCATGTATACGGGGGACTTACAGGCATACCTAATCAATTTTTGCAATTCTGTATGAGGTAATTAACTTTTGCAAATAACTTTTGGTTATGCCTCATAATATTTCCTTTCTTTTTGAATAATTCAAAAGCAAGTTTATTTGTACAAACAATTATTCTAAAAGATGGAGTATAAGAAACTAACCAATT
>JBEBQJ010000159.1:0-11269 GCA_040395455.1 Sphingobacterium yanglingense
TTATTCTTTGCGACCCAAGTTTTGGCCTTTAACCATTTTGCCACAGTGATATAATCAACTAGCTCCCATTGTCCCAGACTTCGGTGCATAAGTGCTACCCCCTGTTTCCCAAAATGTCCAGAGGCCCTATGATCACATGTTATTTGGATAATACCAGCATTAGCCCAATATTGATTTGAAGTGCCTTTCCATGTATTTTTGACAGTTCCAGCATCCGGTCCACCATAGATACTCATAACAACTGGATATTCTTTGTGTTCATCAAAATCAACAGGGTATGTCACAATTATTGGAAGATCAAACTTTCCATCGTCCGATTTTATAGTAAAATACTCCGTTTTCCCAATTTTATAGTTATTAAAGTCTTCCGATTTAGCGTCTGCCAAGTCTTTTATCTTCTTTCCTTGATTATCCATCAAAGCAACCTTATTCGGCGTATTAACATTCGAATAATTTGTAATAAAATACTTTCCATCAGGAGACATTATCGTATTATGGGTAAAATCTCCAAAGGTAAGCCGTTTAAGATTCCTGCCTGAATAGTCTACTCGATACAGGTCCATAGTCGCAGAGTTTTCTTTGCGGGCTGTAAAATATACAATCTGGTTCTTTTCATCAATATGAGCCAACGCGTTCACTTGCCAATCCCCTTGCGTGATGGGGTTCAGCAATTTTCCATCTAGGGTATATAAATAATAATGTGCCCACCCAGTCTTGTCTGATTTTAAGATGTAGTGCTTATTATCTCCAAGATAAGTGATTCGCTCATCATGATCTAGATTGATCCAAGTAGATTGTACTTCATTATAAATTTCGCGTTTATTCCCTGTTCGCGGATCTACGGCATAAAATTTCAAATTATTCTGATCTCGATTCATCCATTGAACCATGATGGACTGACTATCAAAACTCCAATACGGCTGTCCAAAATACTGATCATCCTTTTCATTAAATGCAGCCCAGACAACAGGAGCTCCTTCTACCTTAACGAACCCTACTTTTACTTCAGGATTGTCCTGCCCTGCTTTTGGATATCTTGTCTCTTCTAAATAACCATTTTGCCCTTTGGAAACATAAATAGGAAACATCGGCACTTTCGTATCATCGAATCGCATAAAAGCGATTTGCTTACTATCTGGAGACCACCAAAATGCTTTGTAATTTGTAGGTCGGCCTAATATTTCTTCGTAATACACCCAAGAAGACCAACCATTGTAGATTACATCTGTTCCGTCATTGGTATACTGGATTTCTTTTCCAGTAGCTATGTTCACACTGAATAAATTACTGTTCCGCGTGAATGCAATATACTTCTTATCAGGAGACAAAGTCGGATTTTGCTCTTCTTCATTCGGCGAATTAGTTACCTTTTTTTGCGCTTCTTGTCCATATTTAATGTAAATGTCCTTATCTTTCACAAAGACCATAACATCATTGGTAGGTACAGGGATGTAGGGTTCTCGTTTACCAGATTTGACATGTACTTTGTACGTTTTTCTATCAGACGCATCTGTCTCTAGGTAATGCTCTTTATCTGCCCACCCCGCATATCCAGGTATAGCTTTAGTAACCGTATAGCCCCTTCCCCAAGATTCATCAAAACTCAGCTTTTTGTCCTGCCCATTGACAGAATAGTTAACTATAAAAAGTGAGGCTACAAGAAATCCGCTAATTAGTTTATTCATAATATTATAGTATTTGTAATATATACAAATTTTAAAGGAAAAATGAGTTCTCTATAACTCACATTAATTTTAAAAAAGACCATTCCGGTGGATGAAACAAAACATCACTTTATCTAGCTGCTCTCCCACCTAAAGAGAAATAGCAGCAACACAGAAATATCCAGAGAACAGCCAATTTATTACAGAAAAAGCCACTTCGATAAAAGTGGCTCATTATTAACCTATAAAGCAGTTAGTTAGAACGAATAGTTACCTCTTTCAACCAACTCTTCATTACTTTCATATGCAGATTCATCTTGACTAGGCTCATATCTCTTCTCAACAACTTCTTGATTTGATTTGATGTAATCTACCACATCTGAAAGTCCCTCTGCAAATTTCTCAAAATCTTCTTTATATAAGAATATTTTGTGTTTGATAAACTGACCATCTTCAAAACGCTTTTTGCTCTCAGTGATAGTCACATAATAATCATTTGATCGCGTAGCCTTTACATCAAAAAAATAAGTACGTTTTCCTGCTCTCACCTTTTTTGAAAATACCTCTTCACGCTCTTTGTTTTCAAAATCTCCCATTAGTCTAGTTAAGTATTTAAGTTTAAATCCTATTTTTTAATTCCATAAATATATAATAATTAATTTTAAACATCCAAATTTTATTGAAAAAATATTTATTTTTCACACAATATTTCAATTCCAGTAAGAAGTATGTTATTTTCACCGAGTAAATATAGCCGTTTACCGAATGGAGCAAATCATATACCTAATAACACTACAGTTGAGGTAAGTGTAGTGATTACTTTTGGGGTAGGATAAATAAAATTCAAAATGGACACAAGAGAGAAGATGCAACAGAAGCCCGTACTTCCACCAAATAACAACAAAAGTTCTACTATGGTAGGAACAGTGATTATATTATTTGGATTTTTCCTATTATTAAAAAACTTAGATTTTGGCCACCTATTTCCAAGATGGATATTTGGATGGCAGATGATATTAATCATTATAGGAGTTGTTATAGGGGTTAATTCTAAGTTTCAAAAAAAATCCTCACTGATTCTAATAACTATAGGATCGGTGTTTCTTCTAAAAGAAATGATGGATTTTAATCCTGGAAAAATCCTTATCCCGGCTGTAGCTATTATACTTGGAATATACATCGTCAACAGAAACCGCAAAGCTCCAGAAATCCCAGTACCGGGCCCAAAAAGTAATCCTTCAGAAGATGTTGACGAGTTTGACTGGGATAAAAGAGTCATTGATATACCTGAACAGGAAGCTCAAAAGCAATCTTCAGCTCGTGAATCCCAAAATTTTGACTATCAAAGTTCAGAGAATAGGTTCGATGGTTCCAAAGGTAACAGTTTCTATTACGCAGAAAACTATTTAAAGATTGATTCCATATTTGGAAGTGCAAAAAAAATAGTACTGTCCAAAAACTTTTTAGGAGGTACCATGACCAATATCTTTGGCAGTACAGAGATTAACCTACTACAGGCTGACCTCAACCAACCAATTGTGATAGATGTATTTCAATTGTTTGGTAGTACAAAGATAATCGTTCCTCCACACTGGATGGTATCCCCTTCTGTATCATCTATACTCAGCGAAAGTGATGACCGACGTGTCATCATCAACCATATATTTGATGAAAACAAAAAACTCTTCATCACTGGGACGTCGATTTTTGGAAGTTTAACAATCAAAAATAGCTAAAGATAGCAATGGCATCATCCCTATTTAAACTAAAATCAAAAAAAACGTTGATTCACGTCAGCACCTTGACCATCTTCGTTCTTTACTTTTTGGTTTCTTATTTTCTACTCTGGTGGGAGGTACATCCGCTTAAGGTAAACCCAATCGAACCAGCAATAGGTGCGCTGTCCATTACTGCATGTTGTTATCTGATATTTAGCTCCATGCAGTTCTATATGCCTCAGAAGAACAAATACCTAAAAATCACGGTAATCTGTATTACCTTAACAGCATTAAGCTTAGGTATTTCATTATTTGCATTGCTCCGATTTTTTGACACTCCCTCAATCAATCACTTTTATCAGCGTCTTCCCTATCGGTTTATCATAAATTTCCTGCTCTTAATATGTGTAATGATCATTAACATCTTTTGGAATATACAGGAAGAATATACGGAGAACAAAAAACGAAAGGAAGAGTCAGAAAAGCTGGTACGTGACGCAGAACTTTACAACCTAAGACAGCAACTACAACCCCATTTCCTGTTCAACAGCTTGAACTCAATTATTGCATTGATCGCAGTAAAACCTGATCTGGCGAAAAAAATGACGTTCCAATTGTCTGATTTTTTAAGAGGAACTTTACGAAAGGACGATAAACAGCTTATTCAATTATCCGATGAAATCAAACATTTAGAACTCTATCTGGAAATTGAAAAAGTACGATTTGGTCACCGGTTAAATACTACCTTTAATTATTCTGAAGACGTCCTATCCGCTAAAGTCCCTAGTATGATTGTACAGCCATTAATGGAAAATGCTATAAAACATGGCTTATATAATGTGACTGGGGATGTACTTATAGAAACCAATATAACCTTAGAGTTGCATATGCTGACCATTGAAATTGCAAACCCCTTCGACTCTGACCAGTTTTACAACGCAAATGGAACAGGCTTTGGCCTAACCAGCATACAACGAAGGCTATTTTTGATCTATGGCCGGACAGATTTATTAAGTGTAAGAAAAAAAGAAAACCAATTTACAGCAACCATCAAAATACCTCAACATGATTAAAGCAATTATTATCGATGACGAACCACTAGCACGCATGATTGTCCAAGGATATCTAGCGAACGAAGAAGACATAGAAGTAGTCGCAGAATGTGGTGACGGTTTCGAAGGAGCCAAAGCCATTCAACAATATCGCCCAGATCTCGTTTTCTTAGATATTCAAATGCCTAAACTTACTGGTTTTGAGATGCTAGAAATACTTGACGAACTACCACATATCGTATTTACGACGGCATTCGAGGAATTTGCTATAAAAGCATTTGAAAAATCTGCTGTGGATTACCTTTTAAAACCCATACCTGAGGATAGATTCAAACTCGCTATTCAAAAATTCAGGAATGCCTATGGTACCTCGCAATCAAACAAAGCAATCAAGAATCTTCAAGAAGAAGTCGAAGAGGAAGTACTAGAGCGTATAGTCGTAAAAAATGGAACTCAAATTAAATTGATTCCTGTACAACAAGTAATTTACTTGGAGGCTTATGATGATTATGTAAAAATCCATACAAAAGAGGGTATGTTTTTGAAAAACAAAACGATGTCTTCTTTTGAAAAACAATTAGATCCAAAACAATTTGTTCGCGTGCATAGATCATTTATCATCAAAGTAGATCAATTGGCCAAAATTGAACCTATGGAGAAAGAAAGTTACAGAGGCATTCTCCTAAATGGCGACAAGGTAAATATCAGTAAGTCGGGATATGCTAGACTGAAACAAACAATTGGATTATAACTCACCGATTTTGTAAATTTGTGAGATGATTAGATATGCCCTATACTCGCTGGTACTGTTATTTTATAGTTTCAATACCTATTCCCAATCTATTGCAGAAAAAAACAATAGGCAAGTCTACAATAGAATAGAGTTTTTTTTCAACACACAACAAACGGACTCCATTTACGCTATGGCTTCGCCACTTTTTCAACAGAATATCCCACTTCAAAAGTTGGAAATGGCATTACAGTATTTTTACAATTTTGGACAGATAAAAAACGCCTCACCAGCATCTTACAGCAATGGAATTGCGGGTTATAACATTACAGTGGGCAACAAAAAAGGCTCGATCTTCTTAAAGACAGACAGTACATTCCATTTTGATTTTTTGGAGATTAAAGACCAAGAGATTGCCACAGAGAAAAAGGAAAACGTCAAATCTGTAGTTCAAAAAAACAACGCCCTTGATGAATACATTGACTCATTGGCCTTAACATACATACAACAAAAAAATGCACAAGCATTAGCTATTGGCCTAATTCACAAGGGCAAAATAAATACCTTCTACTATGGTGAAACCATAAAAGGAGATACCCTTTCCCTTCCGAAGGAAAATACCCTATTCGAACTAGGCTCCATCACCAAAGTATTTACCGCGACACTTCTGGCAGATCTAGTCGAGCGAAAAGTAATAACATTGGATGACAGCATTAGTAAATATCTACCTGATTCTCTCGCGCAAAATCAATACCTACAAAAAATAACTTTTAAAGATTTAGCAAATCACACATCCGGTCTTCCTCGACTACCAAGCAATCTGGATAAGGTACCAAAGTTTGTGGCAACCGACCCCTACGCTCAATATGGTCGTAAAGAGTTATTCTCGTATTTAAAAAACATCGAACTCAAGGACGCCCCTGGAAATAATTTTGAATATAGTAACACCGGCTTTGCATTACTCGGTGAGCTAATATCTTCCATATCAAAAAAAACGTATAGCCAGTGTATAACTGAAGTCATCACAAGTCCTTTAGGATTATTAAATACGGTAGAAAAAATAAATTATAAAACACAGAGCATTCCCAAGGTATATAGCCTAACAGGTACAGAGGTTCCATTATGGCAATGGCAAGCTTTTGCTGGAGCCGGTGGTCTAAAATCTACCATAACCGATATGTTGAAGTTTGTACAGGCGCAGTTCAAAATGCCTGAAAGCAGATTAGAACATGCCATGGCACTTACTAAGCAATTTACATACTACCTCCCACCTTCTACTGATATCGGCTTAGCTTGGCATATGAATATGCTAGAAGACGTAGTACAATATTGGCACAATGGAGCAACGGGAGGAAGTTCGGCTTTCCTTGCATTAGTACCCGATAGTAAATCAGCTATCATTGTCCTCTCCAATTCAGCAATTTCAGTTGACGAGATAAGCACTCAGATAATAAGCAAAGTCATTGCTGATAAATAGCCAAAATAACGACGAGAAAATCCTTTAAAAGGTTTATTTTTTCAATGAACGCTCTAGAATACCAAGATTTTTAGTTAAGTTTGAGGTATTACACAATAACTGCTTTAGTACTTTAAAGAATAATTCATTTCATGAAAAAAAGAATAGCAATTTTTGCTTCAGGTTCAGGTTCCAATGCACAAAAGATTATGGAGCACTTTAAATATTCTGATGATGCGGAAGTGGCTTTAGTATTAAGCAACAATCCCGAAGCTTACGTCCTACAACGTGCTGACAATTTTGAAATCCCTTCACACGTATTCGACCGAAATGACTTTTATCAAACCGATGAAGTTGTCTCTTTACTAAAAAGATTAGAAATAGATTTAGTAGTTCTAGCTGGTTTCCTTTGGCTTGTACCCTCTAACTTATTAAGTGCATTTCCAAACAAAATCATCAATATACACCCCAGCCTCTTACCAAAACATGGCGGCAAAGGAATGTATGGTGATCGCGTACATAAAGCAGTATTGGCAGCCGGAGATGATGAACATGGAATTACTATCCATTTTGTAAACGAAAACTTTGATGAGGGAGAAATTATATATCAGGGTCGCTTCCGTGTTGAAAAAGGTGACACATTGGAAATATTAAAATTCAATGGCCAACAACTAGAACACCTACACTATCCTAAAGTAATAGAAGGCCTAATCAAAAAATACAACTAGATTTAGCTACCTCTTCGCAAGGAGCTTCTAATCAATAAATAGAGGCTCTTTACAATTTTTATTCCCCTTAACTTAGCATTGTTTTATTAGCTGACAATTTTCCTATTTAATTAACCAAATAGCAATAGGGAATAAATACTTAATTTTGTACATTTGCCACTTCAAATTAAATCTTTCCATTGTCTTTTTAAAATCAACAAACTAAAGGCAATTGAAAGCTGACACTTTCAGAAAAAAAATAATGAATCATCCTGTTAAGATTAAAAACGCATTGGTTTCGGTCTACTACAAAGACAACCTTGCACCCCTTATCCAACTTTTAGACAAATACGGTGTTACTTTCTACTCTACAGGCGGTACGGAAGCTTTTATCCGTGACTTAGGAATTGGAGTAGAACGTGTTGAAGATTTAACAAGCTATCCTTCTATTCTAGGAGGTCGGGTTAAGACTTTACATCCAAAAATATTTGGTGGTATTTTATCACGTCGTCCACTAGACGATGACAAAAAACAATTAGAGCAATTTGAGATTCCAGAGATCGATTTAGTCATTGTTGATCTATATCCATTTGAAGAAACAGTAGCTTCCGGTGCTTCCGATGAGGACATTATCGAAAAAATAGATATTGGTGGAATTTCTTTAATACGTGCAGCAGCGAAAAACTTCAACGATGTCGTTATTATTTCATCTAAAAATGACTACAAAGAGTTAGAAGAATTATTAGCTCAACAGGAAGGAACCACTACGTTAGAGCAACGTAAATCATTCGCAAAACGTGCTTTTAATACATCATCACATTACGACACAGCGATATTCAATTATTTCAATCAGACTGAACCGTTAGAAGTATTCAAGCAATCTGAACAACAGGCACAGGTACTACGTTACGGAGAGAATCCACATCAAAAAGGAGTTTTCTTTGGAGACCTTGATGCTATGTTTGACAAATTAAATGGAAAAGAGCTATCTTACAACAACCTGGTGGACGTAGACGCTGCTGTTGCTATCGTTGACGAGTTTCAAGAACCTACATTCGCGATATTAAAACATACCAATGCATGTGGTGTAGCCTCTCGCCCAACTGTAAAACAAGCTTGGATCGATGCGTTAGCTTGCGACCCTGTATCAGCATTCGGAGGAGTATTGATCACCAACGGAACGGTAGACGGTGAAACAGCGAAAGAAATCAACAATTTATTCTTTGAAGTACTGATTGCACCGAGCTATACAGAAGAAGCAATCAATATCCTTACAGAAAAGAAAAACAGAATCATTTTACGACGTAAGGAGGTTAAATTGCCTACACAGCAGTTTAAAACATTGCTAAATGGCGTCATTCTACAAGACAAAGACAATACTGTCGAAGGTCCGTCTCAAATGACCACTGTAACGAACGTTACCCCTACAAATGAGCAATTGGAAGACTTATATTTCGCAAATAAAATTGTAAAGCATACAAAATCTAACACAATTGTATTTGCTAAAAATGGCACACTTCTTTCATCAGGTGTAGGTCAGACATCACGCGTCGATGCATTAAAACAAGCTATTGAAAAAGCAAACGCATTTGGTTTTGACCTTAAGGGATCGTCGATGGCGTCTGACGCATTCTTCCCATTCCCTGACTGTGTAGAAATTGCATCTGAAGCTGGCATTGTAGCTGTATTACAACCGGGAGGTTCTATCAAAGATCAACTTTCGATTGACATGGCAAATGAAAAAGGCATTGCAATGGTAACAACTGGTGTTAGACATTTCAAACACTAAAAATCACCTTATAAATAAAAAAGGAGCTTGAATCAAGCTCCTTTTTTATTTTAATCAACAATATTCGGTGTTTTCTTAGACAAGAAAATAAATAGTATCGTTGCCAGTCCAGTCAAAAATGGATAATACAGATACTGTATCAGGTCGAAAGGAGCTATCCCAGATTGATTACCATATACAACAGTGACAGCAGCTAACGCGGCTAGTATCTGTGCTCCATAAGGTATAATCCCCTGTACAAAACAAGATGTAGTATCCAAGATGCTCGCTACTCGTTTAGAATCCAAAGAAAACTTATTAGATATTTCTTTTGCTAACGGACCTACAATCACAATTGTAATTGTGTTATTTGCCAATGCTAGATTCACTAAAGCTGTCAGTGCAGCTATGCCTAATTCCGCTCCCTTTGCTGATGTTATCTTTCCCATAATCGTGTCTAACAGATAATCTATTCCTCCATTAAAACGAATGACACCTACTACTCCACCAATAATCAGACATAGCAAACTTAACTCAAACATACTTGCAAATCCAGAATTGACGCTAGCAACGCTATCTAAAAGTGTTATTTCTTGTGTTAATAAACCGATAATCAATGCTGTAAGAACACCGATTCCTAAAGTCCAAATCACTTGCACTCCGATTAATGCCAGCACAAAAACAACGACATATGGAACAATCTTAATCAACTCATACGACTGTATATCCAAAGTAGCCACATGCTCTTCAAATCGAAGTCCTAGTATATAATAGATTAATGAAACGACTATGGCTACCGGAAAAACAATAGCAAAATTCACTTTAAACTTATCCCGCATTCCGACATCTTGTGTTCGTGTTGCTGCAATTGTAGTATCCGATATAAAGGACAGATTATCACCGAACATTGCCCCTCCTATTACGGCAGCCAAAGCTACAGGCATGATTCCGGATATATGATCTTCAAATCCTATTGCAATTGGAGCCAATGCAACAATAGTACCTACAGAGGTACCCAAAGAAATAGAGATAAAACAAGATATCAAGAAAATGCCAGAGACAATAAAACTAGGAGAAATATAAGTTAGTGCAAAGTTCACAGTAGACGATATCGCACCTATCGAATTAGAAAGGCTCCCAAAAGCGCCAGCCATTAGGAAAATGAGAATCATAACTAAAATATTCTCATCCCCAGATCCCAAAGAAAAATGCTTCAATTTATCAGAGAAAGACTTCTTTGGATATTGTAAGAAGGATATAAACAGGCACAAAACAAAAACCACGAGGACAGGAACAGCATAAAAATCCCTCAAATAAAGTGACGCTGAAAAATAAATAACTACAAATGAAAACAATGGCAGCAAGGCCCATCCCCTCTTATCACTCGTTTTTTTATTACCCATTTTTAATTAATCAAAATAAAACCGGATACAAAACTACAATTCGAAAAGCATATTTCACTCATATCTTTATAGAAGAAAACACATGGCACACTGTTTGCATACAATACTTGATTAGTGTTAAAGTAAACTTAATATTATGAGAAAGCTATCTTATACTACTTTCTTATTGCTTCTATTTGTAGCGTTTGTCTTGATATTCGCTACGACCTGTATCGGTGGTTCATAATCTTTAAATAAAATAGGGATCAATTAATTGATCCCTATTTTTTATTTTTCCCAAAAATCAGCGTTCTTTATGCCTAATTCCTTCGGATTGAACTCGGGGTCTTCTATACCCTGCTTTCTTTTAGTTACATAGTCCTTCCACACTTTCATCGCTGTCTTACTCATTAGAACTATAGCAATCAAATTCACCCAGGCCATCAAACCTACCCCGATATCGCCCAAATCCCAAGCTAATTTTGCAGTCTTGATTGTTCCAAAGTAAGTAGAAAACAAAAATACAACGCGTAAGATCCAGATGACGATTCTCTTATTTCCTCCTTTTATAATATAAGCTACATTCGTTTCGGCATAATAATAATAAGCCATAATAGTTGTAAAAGCGAAGAAAAACAATGCAACGGCTACAAATTGATTACCAAATCCTGGAAAGTGATGCGAAACGGCAGCTTGTGTAAAGCCATCTGCAGCAACTCCCGGTATGTTCTCTTTCAGCAGAGATACCGCATGTCCAGATTGATCAAATGATTCAGCCACATTATACATTCC
>JBEBQJ010000160.1:0-11208 GCA_040395455.1 Sphingobacterium yanglingense
TAGCCTTCTAACTTTCTAACCTTACTAACCTTCCTCATCATCTTCACCATCTTCACCATCTCAACAGACTGCTTCACTTTGTTCGCAGTGACGTGTTCTAGTCTCACTTGTTAACTCGATAACTTGTTCACTTGTTAACTCTTATTACCTCCTAATCACAAAATATCCTTTCTCCCGTTTCCAGACACCATTGTCTTTGACATCGATATAGTAGAAATAGGTGCCGTCCCTTCTATCGGCTCCGCTGAATACCTTCTCTCTATTATTATAACTTTCAATCTCTGCTAATACAGAACCATTCTTATCAAATATCGTCACCTTATTCTCTGGATAGTCCTGTATTCCTTCGATCACCAAGAAGTCGTTGATACCATCACCATTTGGAGATAGCGCTTTGTTCAACACCACCGGCAATTCGCTATTGCTATCCTTTATTCTTATCGAGACAGTTACCGGAGCTGCGGCCTCATGGTTTGCGTCGCCATTCTGCGTAGCGGTGATCTTGACCGTACCAAGACGCAACACATTCAGATCTGTACCTGATACAGTAGCCACGGATGGATCATCGACAGTCAGTGTAACCGGCAGTCCACTGCTCGCACTGACATCTAGCGCAACAGTACCTGCATCTCTCGACAGTACATCAGGTGCGTTGAACCTGATCGTCTGCTTCGCTTTAGTGATTGTCAGTTTAGCCGTCTGCGAACCGTCTAAGTAGTTAGCTCCGCCTGCAACCTCAGCCGTAACCGTATATTCACCTGCATTCGTATGGTTATTATTGGTATAACTGCTTACTATAGCACCAGTAGGCAGGCCTGTAGCTTCCAAATCTTTAGGCGTACCATCATAGGTAAAGGTAGCATCCGCAAAGGTAAAGGCAGGTAACACTGCTTTTCCGATCGTCAGCTTAGCAGGCTTAAAGCTTATAGCATAGTTCGTAGAACTAAGCCCTTTCGGCAGAATCGTATATTCCCCTACTTGAGTAGCTCCCTGCGCATCGCCCTCATAATCCAAGCTTCCGCTCAGGTCAGCTTCCGATTCACCAGAGACAAATCCATCGTAAGCTACCCCATTGCCCCCGGCGTAAGCTACACCATCATAAACCTTGTTCGCATCCTTTGCTGCGATTGTCAATGGAACAACTTCAATGACACCGACATTAGCCACCAGCGCTACTATGTTACCGATCGTATAGTTAGCCGCGTCATCTCCTTCCAGCATCAGACTTCCCACAGCTAGTGTCACCCTCTTACCTATCCCCACAGCCTTCGTATCGTAGCTCACAACATTACTGCTCAGCGCTATATCCACATCATCATTGCCAACCACATCAGTAGCAGCAAAGCTCAACTGAGTTGGCAATATGCTCCCTTGCGTAGTAGCATCGTAGATTTTGCGCACCTCTGCAGATGGAACGATGCTTACCGTCACCGACTTAATATCTATCACCAGATTAAAGTCTTTTTGCGTTGCTAGATACCCCCGTCCTCCCGCTTGGCTAGCTGTCAGCGTCACGGCACCTGCTTTTTTGACCCTCACCTTCCATTTATTGTTATCAGTCCCATCCTGATAGGTCTCCGCAACCGTCGCATCTGACGAGCTATAGGTCAGCGGCTGTCCCGAATCTACCGTAGCCTTCGGTTCAAACGCAGCGTCACCATAGGTTTTCCTCACTGGGAGTGCGGTAATCTCTTGCGCCACCTCCTGCTGAAACTCGTAGGCCCCCATATCGATAGTCGAACCGAACAAACGCGGGTTGCCCGCTAGATCTTTGTCCCTGGTAATATCCAAACCTGCACCAGCATACAAATCGTTACTACCCGTACCTATAGCTACTGCCCCCAGTTTCAGGCTATAATTACTATTCACGAAATCGGCAAAAACATCAGTTGCCGCAATGCCTGTAGCATTTATATTTCCGTTAGCCGTGCCGTTCTCGCCCTGTACCAGACTGTACTGGATAGTCTTTGTAGGCGAGCCGCCAAGCGTACTGTTACTATTATCTGTTTTGGTATTGCCCAAGACGATACTGTTTTTAGTATTAAATACGGATTTAGACCACATTGAAAAGCTAATGTAAGATGTCCCCTTATTCGCTGCTATCGTACTACTATTTAAGGTTACCGTATTGGCATGAGAAGAGAAAGGGGCCGTTTCGGAGCATATTGCAGATCCTGCCGTCTTCGCTGTATTTTGCGTTATTTCAGAATTATTCCCTGTGATTTGCGCTACCCCAGCGTCCGACTTCGAAAAGACTCCGCCACCATTAGCATCCGACGTGTTCTTATTGATTTTGCTTAAATTAAGCGTCAGCTTAGTTACAGTCTTCTTACCAGCCGCATTGGACGTAATCCCTCCACCATTATTGGAAGACCAATTTTCATTAACCATTGAGTTGCCTAAGGTCACCTCGGACAACGATTCGCCAGAAGCTGAGGCCGTATTTGAATAAGAAAAAACACCTCCCCCAAAACTTCCTGAACGATTTCCGCTAACACTCGAATTCTCTAATTTCACTATCGAAGAAGAAGCGTTAGTATTCATTGTGTTAGAATTTGAATAGGAATAAATCCCCCCACCATTATCTGTTGAATAATTACTGACCACCTGTGCATTATACAATAGAATTTCAGAACTAGGAGCTGGCGAGTTAAAAAACAGTGCATTGGATATAGAATAGATACCAGCCCCCTTATCTGTTGTATTATTTCCACTAACACGGGAATTCTTCAATGTAAGCGTTATCGTACCATAGGTCGCCAAATAAATCCCTCCTCCGCTATTATGCGAAACCCGCGTAAAACCTCCCGACGATTTAACAGGAATATCTTCATCAACATCTGCATTCCCTCCCTTGATCTCAAAACCATCGATAAGCAGTTTTATATCCTCTTCTCCATTTACAGCGGTGATGACGTGATACGCATTTTCGCCGTTATTAGAGATACTCAATGTAGCTCCACTTCCATTTACAATATCATCTCCATTAAAATCTCCGCTCAATATCGTTCCTGTCGCTCCGTCTGTCGGTATGCTACGCTCGGCTGGAGTTGTTTCTACTCCGTCAAAGCCACCGTACAGCTCGACGTACTCCACCATCAGAAAGGTGCGATCGCGGGCGTACTGCGCATCCGCACTGAAGTTTTTACCATCCTCGGGTGTATATAGGGGCTTGTATGTACCTTTGGCGACATAGATTTTTAAAGGATTTGTCTGCGACCATAATCCCTTTGCCTTATTTTGGTGAGCCCACTTCAGCGCATCCGCTAGTTCTTTCACCGCAGAGCCCCAGGACGAGCCATCTCCACTTGTTGTAACAGACTGGTCTACATATACAATATTGTTAGTAGGGACAATTTCCGGTCTATTGACCGTTACCGTTATTTCTTCCTCATCGGTCAATTGCCCGTCAAACACCCGAATGCTGAATGTATATATTCCCGGCCCTTGCGCTTCTGTCGGCGTCCATGTAAACTCCCCTGTCTCGGCATTGATTGAAGCACCTGTAGGTGCACCCAGCAATGAATATTCTAATATACCTGTAGGTTTTCCATCATCCGTAGCCGAAGCTGTAAACGTAAGCAAAGTCCCCGCATCCACCGTTTTGTTACCAATCGGGCTCAGTACCGGTGCTGTATTGACAGAACCAATCTTTATATTTTTATTTGCCCCTAGTGATCCTGCAGCACCAGGCGGCGGCAATGTCAATACCGCATTATTGTCGCCAGCATCCTCTATGGTACCTCTGTTCAGATTGAGCGCAGTTGTCGAAATATAGTCTAGATCGGCACTAACATCCCCAGCTTGTACCGTGTAATTGAATGTCAGTGTATTTGTACCAGATCCACTAGAGTAATCAATTTTACGTCCACTACCTCCAGTCGCCAAAGTTAACTGTGGTGTACCGGTTACATGAACTACGCCAGTAAAATTCACCTGTATAGAAATTATTTCACCTGCTAGATAATGGCCATTCGGTGTAGAGGAACTCACACTTGACACGCTAGTAGATAATACGATATTAGAATCTTTGACCCATGTGAAAGCATCCAATGCCGCATACACAAAATCCCCACCCAACGTAACAACCAATTCATCAACTATTATATTACTATAATTCACACCGTTAAAATTGGTCATATCTATGCTCGTATAACCATTTTCCTTTGATGGATCAGTCTGAAAGTCTGTGCTTTTAGTACTTGAAAACTTTGTAACACCGCTCAGTTTACCCGTTAATGTGAGCGTACCTGCGCTAGTTAAATTATGGTTAGCATCTGCTAAATAAATCCAGAATCTATTCGCTTTAAAAAGATTGGATGTGGTTTTAATACTGAATGATGCACCAGTTTGTTCACTTCCTTTATTGTCCACATACCTATTACTCGCTTCTGTTCCGCTCCAGCCTTTTCCACTATTAGATGCGACACTAAACGTGCCCACCTTAGAAATAATGTTAAATATAACCCCATTGTCCGTGAGGGAAGTACTCCCTATACTCTCGGTTTCAAATTGCTCCGTAGATGTCTGCCCGTACGTGGCACTCGCAAAAATAGACAAGACTGCCAGTACAATAACTTTGATTTTGTTCATATATAGAATTTCTCTTTTTTCGTAAATTAGATACTGGTCTGATAAGCGAATATAATATCGTTACGCTAGTTCTGTTTTTTATAAAAGTACAATAATAGGACTTAGCTGGATAAAACAAGATTTTTAGGGGTGGACAATTGGTGGACAATTCGGGACAAATGCCAAAAAGTGGTATTAGGAGCCCCAGAGTGATGTATATAAGCATACGTCATGCAGAGGCCAGCTCTGGGTATAGGCACTTTTGTCCTCATTTACCCTATATTCATCACGGCTTCGTAAAGCTACACAGGCGAGGTTCAAGGTTTCTTTTGTCCTCATTGGCGGACGGGCGTGACACTTTTGACCGCAAAAGTGTCCAAACCACGAAGTGCTCAGCGAAGCTAAACTCGTCGCTCGAACCTTTTGACTGTACTGTAGTGCTTCCATCTGCTATTGTCAAAAGCTTCACAGGCGACATTGAATTAGATTGTAAGGAAGTATTAGCATTATCTAGATAAAATCATACAGCGTTAAGAATACTTTTGCGGGTCGTTAAAAACAGGTCGATGAAGTGTAGCGAAGCGGAACGGCTCCGAGATGTTTAGAGCTGTAAAAAAGGTATTTAGCGTCGTATTGCCCAAGTCTTGATTTGTTTGCTTCTTTATTCATCAAGGAATAAGTTGCGAAGCAATCTCCGAAGGAAACAAGAGCCTCTCCCGGCTCGAGGGAGAATAAAAATCTATTATAGTTAACAACTAGCAGCTTTACTCCTTCACCTCAATCGCTATACCTCAAAATAGAAACCTGACTGTTTCAATGCTTCATACTTTTCCTTATCAAAACTATATATCTTAGCTGCTGTCGCCCCTCTATCCATCTGTTTTTCACTATGATCAATCAATAGCCCAAAGCTTAACATTTTCTTACGGAAATTTCCTCTATCTATGCTACGCTGCAGGATAGTTTCGTACAGCTTGTGGAGCTCGGGCATAGTAAATTCTCTAGGCAACAGTTCAAAGCCAATAGGTTCATAGCGGATTTTGCCCTTGAGCCGCTCCACAGCCGTCTCCAGTATGACCTTGTGATCGAATGCGAGTTCTTCGATTTCATCCAGTCTGAACCACTGCACATCAGCGATATCAGCTCCAGCCCGCGCCACATAATCCGTCGAGTTGACCAATGCATAGTAAGCGATACTGATTACCCGATAACGCGGATCCCGCTCTACACCCGAAAATGTATACAGTTGCTCAAGAAATATCTCCTTCAGACCAGCCTCTTCGGCCAATTTACGTCGTGCACAACCATCGGCCGTTTCCTGTTCCTGAATAAAGCCCCCCGGAAAAGCCCATTTCCCAAGAAACGGTTCTATCCCCCTTTTTGTGAGCAAAACCTTAATTTCGCCTTTATCAAATCCGAATAGCACACAATCAACCGTAACCGCAGGCCTCGGATATTTATATGTATATGTCACTTCCCTGTCCATCTGCTACAATATCACGTCCATCGACTTCCGTATCTGTATACCGTATCTCTGCTGCAGTTGCTTCAACCGCTCCCTTGTACTCTCCTCAAATCCCACTATAGGCGACATACAGTCTTCCAGTAGCGTAATCCGCGAAGTAACAGCTTCATCATCTTTATACTAATCCAGAATCTGCTCCAGTGAAGCCAGTACACAATGGCTTGAAGCCTCTCCTGCAAGATAGATCGCATCATACTGTGCGACAGCATCCAACACCGCCTGATTCACAAATCCATCTGTATCATATTCTGCTTTAATGATACCATACATCTCCGTATAGGGATTCTGTCCTTTGTAGACCATCTGCGGTGCACATCCACGTGCCGTAGCATGGAAATAGAGCATCTTTGTAAACTCACTCTCCAATTTTGCACCAAATGTTCCTTCCAAACAATGATAAGGCCATATACAGAGTTTCTTTTTATCGCTCAGCTCCAAGTTACGGAGGTACTCCATCGAACGATCCGTCTCCCCATTTGTCACCTTCCAGCGTCCAGCCTCCACATCCTCGTAGGTAATCAGCGTAAATGGCGCAGGATGCTTGCCCTCACCGTCTACCCACCAACCCGCATGGAATATCTGTTCTACCGAGTGGCAGTCCAAGCTGCACATCACCTGCGTAAGACCTTCCATATTGTGGTACATCCATTTTGTCAATCTCCTCACATCGCCACGAGAACCTGGCACTGCCAAGCTGCCGATGTCTTCCATAAAATCATTCTGTATATCTATAGCCAGCAGCAAGCTACGCTTTTCATCCTTCACAGCAGGCTTACTATTTTCGGCTTGTGCCAATGCTATGATTGTATTTAAATCCTCTTTACTACTACGCGAAGCTATCCGCGTGGCATCGACAATCTGTTGATATGTTGTGTTCATCTTCTGCTTCTATTTTTCATATGTAAATAATTACCTTGTGAGCTCGCAAGCTCGGTTTGTCTTTTAAGGGCCATATGGAATGTCCAGATTTTTTCATTCGTGTTTGTGTTTTGCAATCATAGACATTTTACACGTTATAAATCGGAACAGCGGCAAACTTGTGCGCCGACATAGCCATTCTACTACGGATTACATCATCGATGGCCGTATCGCCCGACGTTCCTTCCAATATAAAGGCATCAATCTGTGCATAAGACATACCTAACTCATCTTCATCCGTCTGCCCCTCCCATAAGCCGGCAGAAGGCTTCTTGTCTACTATTGAATCAGGTACTCCCAGATATCTGGCCAATGTATACACCTCCTGCTTGGTCATCATACCCAAAGGATTCAAGTCAGAAGCCCCATCTCCCCATTTTGTAAAATATCCTACGGTACGCTCCGCCATATTACCTGTACCGATTACAAATCGGCTACCAAGTTGCGCTAACTGATAGAGGTATGTCATCCGCACCCGTGGACGGATATTCGCCAAACTCAACGTCCTATTAGCCTCGCTCACTCCTTCCAGAAGCCCCTCATCCGTAATCGCGATAGCATCGGCTGCAGGCTGTATATCGAACACCGAATACGTAAAGCTAAACTTTTCAATAAGCTCTATAGCATGCTGATAGCTACTTGTATTCTCCATATCACTACCATAAGGCATCATCACCAGATGCACATCCACCTTAGCCCGATGGCATAGACACGCTACCACACTACAGTCGATTCCGCCGCTCATACCGAGCACCACCCCTTTACGATTTGCAGTGCTCACCTGTACACTGATCCACTCCGCTATACTATCCGCATACTGTGCTACATTTTCATCATTGATGACAAATGGTTTGTTCAGTTTATTTTCCATATACACGATTTGATTCTATTGCCAATCTATTTCTTATTTCTTCAAAACTATTGGTGAATACAAACTCACCATCCCTATAGAAATCCTTCAAGAGGTTAATCCCTTCCAGTTCCTTCACCGACTCCGGATCAAGGCTATCGATTAACCGGTAATCCTCCTCTTCAAATACTACAGCAACCATTCCTTTTTGAGATTTCTTAAAATTGCCTGTATCTGTTGCAGGTCGCTTTTGTATCGCTTTGAACTTGCCATCGACCTCCTCGGCCGTCCCTTTCAGCGCAAATCCAAACGTATCCCGCGTTACATACTGATACGTATACGATCCGATACCCAATATCGCATTGGTCGAAGCAAATCCCTTTTCCATTAGGCCCCGACAGATCTTATCAGCCCGATCTACCGTTATCGAATCGCCATACACCACACCTATATGCGAATCTAGTTCTCTGTATCCTTTCGCATTCACCGTTCCACCGAATATTTCAAACAGCCGCTCTACAATCCCTTTGCGTACCGTCTCCCGATCGGCCTCTTTGTCCCCACAGATAATCAGAATAGGATCACCACTATCTGGCCGTACAACCACTTTGCCCTCTCTGGCCATAATCACATCCTTAAGCTGCGGCAGCACATTGTCCACTACGTTCCAGAGGTCATACGTATCCGATACGATGGAAATATTACCACTCGGATAAACCTCCGTGATCAAGTGTCTAAATGCTTCAACTTCCTGCTCGCCATACGAACACATCACACTATGCTCCGTAGAAGGCGTGTACATCAATACATCGGCTTTTGCTTCATAAAAAGACTTCAGATAAGTTCGCACAGGAAGTGTTGCCGATACAGCGAAGCTCAACAGGTGCCCTCCTGCTGTTCGGTAAGCCGTCTCTGGCGACCCCATGCCACGCATCGAGAAATCACCAGCCTGCGTCCGCACCTTCTGTTCATCGCCCGTTATCTTCGCATAGTGCGTCAACACCCTTTTATAACTGTCGGCAATGGTTGCAGCCGTCATCGGCGACCAGATATAAGCTGACAATTGCGTCTCAAGGTATCCCGGTAGCCAAAAGAAATCGGGATGTGTATTCTCTATTGTAAACATCGGGACGCCAACAGGAACCAAACTACCTTCTTTTAATGCTTTTACCTTGATCGGCAGATAGCCCAGACGATGTAACCCTCGGATATGTGAAGAATCATGTGTATTAGCAAAATTCGGATTCGTATAAGCAAAGACCTCACGGATAGCCTCCTCATATTCTGCAACCACAACATCCTCCGGTTGGTCGAAAAAATAAGTTCGAAACGAATTCGTCAGTTCAGCTAATGCACCCTGTAATCCAAAAAACACCACATGACCGATCCCCTGTATACGCGACATCCGTGGCGTCCACGTTTCATACACCCAATTTGTCTTTGCAGGATACTGATCTTTATGGCACAGCTTATAACCATCTGTCCATAGTATAGGATTTTTACTTATCGGATTAAACATAGTCTTCGATATTAACAGTGATATATTCTATTTTAGGATGCACCTCATTCATCATTGAGGTACTCGTTAATATTTTTTCTAATGGAGAATCGTCGTTCAACAATTTTCCTGACAGCACCCTGCGTTCGCAATGCGTAACCAAGAGATAAATCTGTGATGCTCCCATTTCTTTAAGAATCTCTGCAGCACCTAAAAACGTTCCCCCTGCCGAACATAGGTCATCTACGATGATGCATTTAGCACCTGCCGGAACATCACCTTGTTTGAGCACCATATTCTCGATACGCCCAGTCTGCGGATTACGCGTCTTATCAAATACACAACAGTCTTCGTATCCTGTTCCCTCGTACCGAGCAGCAGCCCCTTTGTCAGGAAACACCACGCGATCCCGATCAGAAAAGTTCAACTGTTGCATCACCTGTGGCAACCAGTCCAGCGCAGGATATATTGCTTCGCTATTGTTCAGGAGTTCTACGGTCTTGGCCGAATGAGGCTCGATCACATACACTTTATCAAAAGCAAGACCATTGATAAACTCGCTCACATATTTCAGTGTAAACAAATCCCCCTCTATCTTACGGTCCATCCGGCTATAAGGCATATAGCTGACCAACAAACGACATTTCACATCCGCCTCATCCAACCGCTTCTTTACGAACAGCAATTTAATAAGGTCGCCATCCTCCTGATAGGTAAATTGAATAAGGTTATCTGCTGAAATCAAACTATCGAAATCTTTCACTTTAGTCTCTCCATTTGGAAACTGTTCTGTGACTATCGGCTTTTTATTGAGTAGAATCATGTGTATCAAATTAAATTTTACACGTTGAGTATTTTTTACTCAACAAATATGAACATAAGATTTGAAAGCTCCAAATATATTGAGTAAAAAATACTCAATAATGTTAAAAAACATAATCCAGCTATCCGGGATTAGAACAATACTTCCCATGGTGCCCTATCTACTACGAATGGTTACACGTACGATTCGAGGCAAGAAGTTCACCTACTTATTCTCCGCATTCACCGAAAAATAAAATCATTTGGTCGAAAGCTCATTTCGTACCTGCGGATTGTGCCCTACTTTTGAATCAACAACAAAACAAAGAACAGACGCAACCTTAGGAAAAGAATCAGCGTCTTACGAACAAAAGGATTAAAGACAATAAAAAATAACAACAACTAAAACACCTCAACATCATGAACAAGATTATCGCAACCATCGCAACCCTACTCACTTTAGCATTCGGATTGAACGCATCGGCTAAAGAAACCGTAAATCCATTGAAGGATGTTAACGCGAAGAAAATCGCTCTTACCTACGTAGAGGCCGTATCACTAGGCAATACCGAATTCAACAAATACCTGTTTACTTCAGATTTTGAATACCGCAACGCAGCAAGTGAACAAGTCTCTAGCAGATCGGAATACCTAGCTTTCTTAAAAGCCAACAAAGGATTAAAATACAACTGCGAGACCACATACGAGATATTGGATCAGGCAGGTACTACTTCTGTAGCCAAGGCTACTATGCAATTTGAAAAATTCACCCGTGTAGACTACATCACAATGATTCAGACCGTAGACGGATGGAAAGTCAGCAAAGTGGTAACGACATATCCATAAACATTCAGGAATCCTCAAACTGAGGGTTTCATTCAGGAAGAGTTTAGTTTTCAGAGGACTTCAAGAGTCTTAGTAAACTAAGCATTTTGTTTCAACCAAGGTCCGCAGGAGTGTGGGCCTTTTATTGTGTTAACTCTTTATTATTCTTTTGTCCTCATTGGCGGACTGCCTAGGCACTTTCCCTTGATAGAAAGTGCC
>JBEBQJ010000161.1:0-11123 GCA_040395455.1 Sphingobacterium yanglingense
GCACCTTTAGCTGGCGATAAATACCATAACGTGTAGATGCAAACAAATATGCTTTAAGGGAATGATTCAAATCCAATCCTTCTCTATTGTTCCATATTCGAATGAAAATATCCTGAACAATATCTTCACAAAGTAGCAAATCATCAAGAGCTGACGAAGCCATTTTATACATTCCTTCCCAATACCGATTAATTATTGTTTTTAAAGCCCGTTCTTCACCACGCTTTAAAAAAATCAATAATTGCTCATCAGAATAATCGGAAAAGGACATATTTTAGCTGCTTACTTTAAGTAGAAAATGGTTATTCAAAAGGAAAGGTAGCACTTTAAAAGAAAAAATGAAAATAAATATCGTCCTATATAAAAAAGCCACCAATAGACTATCAATCTATTGTGGCTTTTTCTAAAAACTGTCTGTTATTTATTTATAAACCGATTTCATATCGAAAGTCTCTAGAGAAGTAATCTCAGCATCCTTTCCATGTGACTTCACAAAAACACGTTCACTTTCCTTCAATGTAGGATAAGTTCCGATTGAAACACATTGTCTATCATTGACAAATACCTCGACTATGCTTTTATCAATAAATATTCTGAGTTCAACAATTTCATCCTTATCGATAAACACGTTTGCTGTTTCTGTTACCCTCGGAGTTACATCATCGGCCAAAGATCCATTCGAGTTGTCCAATGCAATAGAACTAAAGCGACCTCTTCCATTGTCAATATCCCTTTCTGGAAAGCCACCATTTTTATAGAACATCACACGGGTATACTCTTTCTTATCAGGAGAAGCCAATACGTTTAATTCTATAAAATTAGATTTTCTCATATCCACTTTCATCACGATTTCTTTGGCAGTTCCTTTCGCTTGTGTTAGCTCAATAGACTGATTAGCGGGCAAGCTAATATTTCTCGCTATTTGCTCGTTATAACGTAATGATTCCAAACTCGCTACCGGTCTCTGATTTAATCGTCCTTTGCTATCCAATGATAACAATCGAGGTAGCGTCATCGCTTGGATAAGATTGCCTTCATGAATCCTTTTTCCAGAGTTCATATTAAAAAGAACAACCACATCGCCATTTTGATCAGGGTATGCCGACGGAGCATGCACTCCGCCAAAGCCTACAGGCCCATGATTAAAATGTCCTCCATCGGTCACGACAAATTTATGCCGGCTGGTATCATAATCTCCTATCAGGTACTTACCACCTGTCATATGACTAAAATGAAGAAAAATGTATTTACCAGATTTTCCAATGGGCATAAAATAAGGACAAGCACCATCATCTCCGACAAAGGAATACATATCATTTTCGATAAATTCGTGCATATATTCCCAATTATTCAAATCATCTGAGCGAAATAAATAGTTTGCACGGATTTTCTTTCCCCCTGGTCCCTCTGGTCGCGTACCGGCTAATACCGTGTAATAAACACCATCTTGCTTCCATATATTGGGATCAAACACATTGTAAGGCAATTTCTCTCCCGGCTTAGGCATAGCTATCACCGGACTTTGTGGTGTTTTATCCCAATTTAGCAATAAAGGGTCGGAAGACGTGGCGACCATCGTACCCGCTTCGGTTCCATGATACATCGCTATTACCCTGTCTTTTTCCACAAAAGTAGCACCGGAGTACACCTTATTTTCTGGATCCGGATAGATAGCATAAGGTAGGTCCTTCCAATGCACTAAATCTTTACTGAACGCATGTCCCCAATGCTGACGTCTATCTTCTGGTGGATAAGCCTGATAAAATAGATGCCAATTGCCATTCCAATAACACAATCCATTAGGATCATTTAGTGTACCTTCGGGATTGATATAATGGAAAATTGGCCTTAAAGTGTTCGCTTCCTGATCGGCCCTTGATTTGGCAAACCTTTTTATAAGCAAATTATCCGCCAACTGTTTATCATTCAAATCCTTCACTCCTTCAAATCTAAAATGAGGCACTTTAGACTTTAATTCGTTTTTATTTTGCGCCAATCCGACTAAGGATACGCTCATGGTTGAAACAACCAATAGAACCAATTTTCTTATCATAATCTACTTATAATTTACGTTTTGAATATACAGATTTTTACTCCAGTTGATTTGCGCCTGTGGTATTGGAAGATATTCATTCATCTTGGCTGTAAACTTGCTCTGTTCATTATATAGATTAGGCATTCTGACTTTCTCCTTTTCAAAATAGCCATTCATTACTTCAGAAGCTATCCCCCATCTTACCAGATCAAAGAATCTAGAGTTTTCCATTGCCATTTCCACTCTTCTTTCATGTCGTAAAGCCTTTCTTGCATTCTCTTTATTCAATGTAAAGTTTACCCCCACTCGATAAGGCTCCACTTTATAATGTAAACGATAATTGTCGTTATTGTCCTTCAATAAACCTCTACTTTGATTGGCTCGCTCTCTCAACAGATTTATCAAATCAATACCTTCTTGCAATCGATCTAATTCAATCAAAGCCTCGGCTCGGAACAACATCACATCCGCAAAGCGCATCTCTATCCTATTCTTACTATTTCCCCTGAAAGAGCCATCAATTTTATAACAATCGCAATCTCGCGATACATTTTCTTTAAGGGAATGGAAGTAGCCATAAACTGCCGGTACGCGACTCCAGCTATTAGTATATATTTCATTCTGATTATACTTCCATGGCATTCCTGGTCGAGCCACTGTATGATCCAATCTCGGGTCGAAAGTGTCCGTCGCAAAACTATACAATGTATTATTAAAATCGTCCCACAAAGGTGTACCATCTGACTTTGTCTTAAAAGCATTCACCAAGTTGTGCGATGGCTTATGAAAATCGCAGCACCCCATACCTTGTGGGGATGTTACATAATACCCTTTATCCGTCCTTCCTGCTGTTCCAACACCATCATCTGTAGAGAACTGAACAGCAAAAACAGACTCCTTACCATTCTCTGATTCATATAAGAAATTGCGTGCGTAATCGCTTTCCAAGCCATAGTTTGAATTCATAACAAGATCTGTCGCATCAATCACTTCCTGCAGTAATGTCTTATTTATTTCTACCACCTCATGGTCTTCATTTTGCACATAAGCTTGGTACAATCTTGTCTTTGCATAATAGGCATATGCCGCATACTTGTTCGCTCTACCGATTTGAGTATGTTGAGGAGGCAACAAGTCAATTGACTTTTGAAAGTCTCCGGCAATCAGGTTCCAAAGCTCTTGGTCTGTATAGACCCTATTCGACACTTTTTCATAATCATCTATCGCAGTCTCATCAGTGATATAAGGTACATATTTAAATAGCATTTTCAGCTTAAGGTACCAATATCCTCTAATAAAATACATTTCTCCCAAACGCGAGTTGTAAGTAATATCCACTGTAGGGTCAAGTTTCTTCAGCGCTTTTATAGCTTCATTGGCACGCCTAATCCCGACATAAATCCTATACCATAGATTGTCCAAAGCACTATTATTCAGCAATAATAATTGTGGATTCTCCAATTGATTGTAATTTCCAATATCAGTGAGATTATTTCCTCCTTTATAAGAATCATCAGAACGTACATTGCCATATGGCCATAAACTAAAAGGATAATTATAATGGTCATTACCTAAGCTAGAATATGCCGCCACCACCAATGCATCTGCATCCTTAAATGTTGTGATTTGATCGGGACTCAACACACCCTGTGCTGGAATATCAAGTTCTTGCCTACATGCAAGAAATACAAAACAAAAAAATAAATACTTAACGCTTTTCATAAGTCTAAAATTTAAGGTTAACACCACCAGTTACGACCAAAGGGTTTGGATATCCCATTGCAGGAGACTCTGGGTCGATGCCCGTGAATGATTTATTTTTGTAAAGGATACCTAGATTATCCCCATTGATATAGAAACGAACAGTTTTCAGACTATATTTCCCTATTTTCAAATCACTTTGGAGTATATATCCAAGTTGCATATTCCTTAACTTCATATAAGACCCTTTCTCAATCAGATACGTAGACATTCTACCTTCATCATTTCTATTTAGCATCGAAACTGCAGGGATCGTTGAGTTCGGGTTCTCTGGAGACCATGCATTTAGAAGCCTAGTTCCTTTATTGGAATTGGTATTAGTCACAGCCCAGAAATCAGTCCATATCTTAGTCTCGTTGTGAACATCAATACCACTCACTCCTTGTAAGAAAAAAGAGAAATCAAATTTCCCATAGTTTACACCTAGATTAAAACCATATGTAAAATCTGGCAGCGGTACACCTATCCAAGTACGGTCATAATCATTAATGATTCCATCATCATTCAAATCCTTATACCGTATCCTTCCGACTCCTTTACCATTCTGGGTACCGTGATTGGACACTTCATCTTCAGTCTGGAAGATACCATCGGCCACATATCCGTAAAAAGAGCCTAAAGTCCGCCCTAGAATATTCTCACCAATACGCGCATCTCCGCCGTACGAGTTGATTACCTCTACGGGTAGTTTGGTCACTTTATTTCTAACGAAATCTATATTAAAACTACTGTTGATAGTCAGTTTATCATTAATAGTTGTTCTATTTCCAACCAATAACTCCAATCCCTTGTTCTGTAAAGAAGCACCATTAACCCATCGTCCGCCGCCTTCACCTAGTACGGCCAAATAAGCCGGTTTTAACAAGATATCTTTTGTGTCCTTAATATAATAGTCTATTGAACCAAAAAGCAGCTGATTTCGCAGTGAGAAGTCCAATCCAATATTAGATTGAGTAGTCGACTCCCATCTTAGATTTCGATTTCCAGTCTGCGTCTGTACATATCCACTAGGTAGAGTTCCTGACCCAGCTCCATTTATATCATATGAAGTAGTATTATAGTTAACAGAGTAGATATCAAAGATAGCATGATTATCCATTTCTTGGTTCCCCGTAATCCCCCATCCATAACGCAATTTGAGCTCATCGAAGATGTTTAGTTCTTTCACGAAATTTTCTTCACTAATTCTCCACCCTACAGAAAAAGCAGGAAATGTTCCAAATTTATTGTTTTCCCCAAATCGCGATGAGCCGTCGTGTCTAATTGTGAATGAAGCCATATACTTATCATTAAACACATAGTTGAACTTTCCGAAATAAGAGAGCAATGAATAACGCAGTCCACTACCTCCATTATCCTTCAGGCCAGTCCCGGCATCGAGATACATAAACTCGGGATTGACATTGACATAATCCTCACGGGAGCCAAAGAATGTAGAGTATCTACTTTTAAAAAGCTCCATCCCTATCAAAGCATCCAGACTATGTTTATCCTCAAATTTATGCGTAAAATTTAACGTGTTGGACCAAGTTGTTTTCAAGTCATGCCATTGACGCGTTGTGACTTTATTTAGCGGATTTACCAAATATCCAGAAGTGTAAGCTTTCTGCCAATTCCGAATATAGTCTTGACCATAATCAATACCAAAATTGGTTCTGAACACTAAGGGCTTTATGAGATTTACTTCTGCAAATACATTTCCGAACATCCGAACATAGTGGTCTCTATTTTGCTTATTATCTTCTATAATTCTTGCGGGGTTCTGTCGGTCATTCATGCTACCGAAAGGTCCTCCCCAACCTATTCCATCCACGGTATGAACCGGAATCATAGGAGCGGCCTGTATAGACTCATTAATTGGCACAGAACCGCCTTCATTAAGATACGTCACGCTAAAATTTTCACCTATTTTTATAGCATTATCTAGCAAATTATAATCCGAATTAAAGCGTAGGGAAGTCCTCGAAAAACTGCTTTTTTTCACCAAACCATCATTTGCAAAATACCCCAAACTAAATAGAGAAGAACCAGTCTCTGTTCCTCGCGATACGCTAGCGTCATAATTTTGCGTCAAGCCAGTTTGTGTAATCTCATCAAACCAATCTGTATCGGCTGTCCGCATTGTTTTCTCTGGATCCAAGAACTCTTTAATCCGCAGTTCGTCCAAAATATAATTAGCACCTTCTTTATGATACACAAATTCGAAGGGCATATTTAAAGCATTGGGATCTGCTCCATTGGAAGATTGAGCTTTGAACAACGTTTCGGCATACTCCTGAGTATTGAGCATCTTCATCTTACTCACAAATTTAGAGGCCGCAACATACGCATTCGCATCGACCTGAGTCACTCCCTTCTTTCCCTTTTTTGTTGTTATGATTATAACCCCATTTGCAGCCCTAGAACCATAAATACTTGCCGCACTAGCATCTTTCAACACCTGCATACTCTCTATATCCAGCTGATTTATACTGTGCAAGCCAACTTTAGAGGGTACACCATCGATGATATACAGGGGGTTATTATCATTCAATGTACCTATTCCTCTAATACGCACTGTCGCAGCCCCACGTGGAGAACCATTGGAGGTTATGTATACCCCAGGCACCTTACCTTGCAATGACTTCATCGCGTTTCCCGTCGATTGCTGATTTAAATCTTTTAAATCTACCACGTTTACCGCGCCTGTTATGTCTTTTTTACGTTCAGACTTATACCCAGTGACTACAACATCGTCTATCATTTTAAGATCTTCCTCCATATCCACTGTCAAAAACTGTTCAGATACAACTTTCACCTCTCTAGATAGATACCCAACATAATTGAAAACCAACACAGTGCCCACTTCCACTTCAACTTTAAATGTACCGTCCGAGTTCGTCGTCCCTAGATTTTTCCCTGACCCCTTCACTGTTATGGTGACCCCTGCCAAGGACGTTTTACTACTACCCGTCAGCACTTTCCCACTGATTTTCGACAATTTCTGTGTTTCAGAAATGGATTCCAGATGTATTCCAGATGGCTTCCAAAGGACGTTCTCCCCATGTACATAGTTGCTCATGACCATTAATGCAGGAAAAAACAGCGCCGTTCTTAAGGAAACACTCCTTGGATTAATGAAGGTCTTGCCCCTAAAACTAGGCAATAGAAATCCCGAAGGCATAAATTGCTTTTTTATTTTCATCATAATACAGGTGTTAAAACTTCAGTTACCCCTTTCCTTATTCGATGGAATGGGAAAGGGGTAGCCAAAAAATAATTATTTTACATATCGATAAACATTTGTATTTTTTTGATTGACAGGGAAAGTAGTTGTCACACGATCAAAGTCCGATTCATTAAAGAAAAGTGAAGTTATAGCTACCAGCCCTTCATTGACAAAAACTTCCGCTGATGTTTTATCCAGATAGATATCTATATCACATTTCCCTTCTGTTAATGGGCTTGGCGCTAACATTTTCTTTGCAAAGTCTTTATGGAATTCAATGAATCCACTTTCAGACCTATTTAGCGCAAAATAGGCATGCTTCTTACTATAATGTAGACTTAAGGATTCTCCCACAGCGGTTTTGAAGTCTATTCTAAAGTCCTTACTTAAATCCAGTTCCTTAAAACTCAATTTTAAGGCATTGTTAAGCCCCTTAATATCCACCGTACTTGTAGAGGTAATGCGGTTATTTTCTAGCTTTAGGTTCTTTTGATAAGCAACTATTGGATAACTTGTCAAGTAGGGTTTGCCCATCAATTCAACAATTTTCAAATCCCTTACTGTTGTCATTGAGCTTCGCCATTTTTCAGTTGGGACGACATTAGCATACAGCCAATTACTCATCCAGCCAATAAACAAATGCTTATCGCCCACATTACTCCAAGTTACTCCGGCATAATTATCTGTACCCCAGTCCAACCACCTAGTCTCTTTATCATATGGGGTAAATTTAACGCCATCAAAATCACCAAGGAAATACTGTGTGCCACTACCACCATTAGGAGCCCCTGGATTAAGACTCACGATTAACACCCATACATCTTTGGTTCCCATTTTCATCTTAAACAAATCAGGACATTCCCATACTCCTCCATGTGCTCCATATCCGTCTCCAAAGTCACTCAACTTGTCCCATTTTTTCAAGTCTTTAGAACCATAAAAACCTATTTTCTGCCCCTCGGTTATGCTCATGATCCATGTTCCACTGGCCTCGCTCCAAATGACCTTAGGGTCTCTAAATGCTTTAATACCTGGATTTTCAAGCACCGGATTGTTTTCGTATTTGCTCCAGGTTAAACCGTTGTCTGTACTATAAGCTAAACTCTGCGTCTGCAACCGCTTCCGCTTACCATCTTCGTTTGTTTCGTAATTAGATGTATAAAAAGCAATCAATGCATTTTTGCCAAATCCGGCTACATTATTCTTGTCCACAATAGCACTCCCCGAAAAAATAGTCCCTAACGAGTCTGGATATAAGGCTATTTTGCGATGTTCCCAATCTACAAGGTCTTTACTCACAGCATGCCCCCAGTGCATTGGCCCCCACTTCGAACCATTCGGATTATGTTGATAGAAGAGGTGATATAATCCCTCGTGATAAACCATTCCATTAGGGTCATTCATCCAATGCTGATCTGGAGTAAAATGATACAAAGGCCTAAACTTTTCCACATTCTCATTTTGTGCATTCGACTTGAAGGAAGCCAATAATAGCAATGCAACAACTTTTATACTTATTTTTTTCATCATCATTTTATATTATAGTCTTAACAGCGTCCCACGTCATTACAATCGTAATCAGGACATCCTCCTTTTCTGTTTGACACCAAACCAGCAAGCGCTACGGCATAATCCATAGCTTCTTCAATACTATCCCTAGCAATCCTACGCGCCAAAAAACCAGCTAAAAAAGAATCTCCACTTCCTATAGTATCAACTACTTCAACGGCTTTAGCCTCCCTAAATACATGGTCCAAGCTATCCTTTACTTTATGCAAAGCTCCCTTTTCACCCAAAGTCAATATGGTCTCTTTTATATCAAAAAGGTTCATCAACTTATTAAGTTGATCATCTATATTGATGTTTGCTATTCCTGCCCAATCCGATAGCAACAACAACTCCTCTTCATTTAATTTCAAAATGTCTACGTAGGATAATATCTCGAATATGAGATCTTTTGAATAATAGGGTTTACGAAGATTTACATCGAACACCTTCTTTCCATTCGAGTTTTTCAAGAGGTGTATCACAGCACTTTTCGAATCCTCATTCCTAAATACCAAACTCCCAAAGACCAAATAGTCTACATTCGTCCATACATCACCTTCTTGGGGTACCTTGATAAAATCCCATGCAGTCGGAAATACGATGTCATATTTTACGGAATTGGTATCATCGTAATAAACATTAACGCGTGAAGTAGCATTCACTTCGTCAATTTGAACCTGCGAAATATCCATTCCGTGTCGCTTTAAGAATGTCAAAATTTCAATGCCATCCTTATCATTACCGATACGACTCAACATACTCACCGATATTCCTAACTGATTTAGATGATAAGCCACATTAAATGGAGCTCCACCTATCATCCTTCCTGAAGGTATCATGTCCCATAACACCTCTCCTATACACAACACTTTTTTATTCATACTAGTCTCTTTTCACCTGAATACTTTCCAAACTCATCCCTTTAGTTTCAGGCATTAGCTTCAACGTATAAATCAATTGAAATACCATACATATCGCAAAAACCATAAAGGTATACCCTCCTCCTATGCGCTCGGTCAAAATAGGAAATACAAATGTTATAACCGCTGCTAGAACCCAATGCGTCAGGCTACCCAGAGTCTGTCCTTTTGCCCGTACTTCATTGGGGAATATTTCGGAGATAAAAACCCAAATCACTGCACCTTGGGAAAATGCAAAAAAAGCAATAAAAACCATCAACAATAACACAATGAGATTGCCATTTGCTAAAATACTATCTCCCTCACTTGCTAGTGCAAAGAAGGATGCTGAAACTAAAAAAAGTGTTATTATCAAACCTAGGCTGCCAATCAACATTAGCTTTTTTCTTCCATATTTATCAATTACATTAATTGCTAATAAGGTAAAGACAAAATTAACTGTACCTATACCTATTGTCGACAATAATGAACTCTCGGCACCAAGACCAGCGAGTTCAAAAACGCGAGGAGCATAATATATAATTGCATTGATACCAGCTAATTGATTAAAGCACGCAAATAGAACAGCCAGGATAATGGGTCGCGTATATTTCCGCTGAAATAGGGATTCACTAGCCACCTGACCGCTCATTGACTGTTCTTTGATATGCTCAAAATCTTCCTCATACCCCATTTCATTCACTGCCTTCAATATCCCCTTAACCTTACTCTCATCTGCTGTTTTAAGCCACAACCACCTTGGGCTTTCTGGCAATAGTGGTATAAGGATTAAAAACAATAATGCAGGAATAGCCATGACTCCCAACATCCAACGCCATGCCTCCTCTCCAATACCAGCCAGAAAATAATTGCTGACATAAGCACATACTATCCCTAAAACGATATTGAATTGAAACATTCCAACGAGTTTCCCTCTCTTTTTAGCGGGTGCCAGTTCCGAAATATAAATTGGACCTACTATCGAAGAGATACCTACACCAACACCACCCAAGAATCTAAATACCATAAATAGAGGCCACGATTGCGCAAAGGCTGTCAATAGTGAAGACAAGAGATACAACCCTGCAACAATATATAGGGTATTTTTACGACCAAATTTATCTGAAGGCATACCTCCTATAAGAGCCCCCAATACAGTACCTATCAAAGCAATAGACATAGTAAGACCATGTTGTTGGGAGGTTAGATTCCAAAAATGTTGTATATCCTTTTCGCCTCCCGATATCACTGCTGTATCAAAACCGAATAAGAATCCACCTAAGGCGATAATAAAAGTCCAAAAATTGATTTTGTTGTTCATATATATTAATTATTGTATAGTCTAGATTGTACGCTCTAATCAAAATCTCCATACCAAAATGGAGCTTCACAATAATCAGCCATACTTTGCCTCACTCCAATAAAGGAATACTATGTCTATATAGTTATACCTTGTGATTTCGGAAAAAGCCGGTTTCTGATATTTATAATTGTTGAATCAAATTTAGCAGAGATAAACTGTTGGACTGTAGCAATACTGAAACTATAACTTGTATTTTTGTAATCTTAACACCAAAAACATAAAACACTACAAGACAGAGATATAATAAATAACATTACAATTAAAGCTTACAATTTTGTACTTTTAACTTTACACAACAACCAATTGAAT
>JBEBQJ010000162.1:0-11069 GCA_040395455.1 Sphingobacterium yanglingense
TCGCGCCACATTTGGGATGTGGAGGTCGTAGGTTCGAATCCTGCCACCCCGACATAAAAAGCTCTAACGAAAGTTAGGGCTTTTTTCGTTTAAGGGCTGCCAGGATGAGAATAAGGGTTCGATCCGAAGGAGATTCAGGGATTTGCTGTTGGGGGCTAGTGTGAGGCTGTCTCAATAGTAGGCTTTGCCGTCATTTCGACTGTAGCGTAGCGAAATGGAGAAATCTAAAGGTTTAAAATTTAAGTTTGTAGATTTTCGTTCCGAGAGCCTGCTCCTAGTACCGGAGTATCTAAAAGGTATATCGTTAGACCCATTCGACTCTATTGCATTCCGCTCAGGGTGACGTATCTTGTCGTCAAACCTCCTCTGTGTTTGTTAAAAAAATTACCTCTCGAAATGACGTGGTAGTTTCAATTGTGAGACAGTCCCTTTTTCATTTTGTACGGTAATAGATACCGCGCATCAGAAATGATGGCGGTACCTTTACATATATATAGGGAAATGCTGAACAGGATTCTTAATTCTACCACTTAAGGTCTGGATTGATTTGTGTCTCCTTGAAAGGGACGGGAAGCTTATAGCTAGTGTCATCTGGGGCAAGCAGTTTTCTGTCTGTGCTCAAAGCTAAATCTTCCGTAAGACGTTCTACGGACTTGCCCAGTCGTTTTAAATCGAAATAGCGATGACCTTCAAAACAGAGCTCCAAAAAGCGCTCCTTTAAGATATTATCGATGCTGACTTGCCTTGTCGTTCTGTCTATACCACGTGCTTGCTGTAATGTGATAAGCATGTTATTGGCTTCTGTAATTCTGTTTTCAAAGAAGTAGGCTTCGGCCAGTATGAGATATAGTTCAGAAACGCGGAATGCTTTGACATCGTTCAGATTATCCGCATAGGTATTGCCAGGGTATTTTCCTATAGGGGCCTCTTCATCGACCTCGTCGAATAGAATATAACGTTCTCCTTCTTCACTTTCGAGCTGGTTTAAGAGCTTGTGGGATGGATGAAAGAGTGTTTTGCCAGCGCCATAGTTTCGCCATAATGTATTGGGACGGATTTCATTATTGTTGTTCCTTCTTAAGGTTAGAATCACTTCTGTACTTTTTATATCTTGCCAAAGCATCTCGTATTGCTCTCCTTCGGATAATTTGTATTTCGAAATTAATGGACTAGCGTGATTTATGGCTTCTTTGTAATTCTTTTTATAGAGATAAAAACGAGCGGCATAGGCGTGTAGGGCATCGTCGGAAAGGCGGCCTATATCAGTTATGCCCGTTCCAGAAGCTAAAGCTTCTGTTATGTCCAGTTCAGCCTGTCTGTAGAATTCGGCAGTAGGAAGCTTTGGTGGTTTTTGATGTATATCCACCGTGGTGACGTAGGGAACGGTGTAGTTTCCGTTGTCTTGATCGAAGTCCCCATAGACTTGATGTAAACCGAAATGAACGAAACTACGGAGCCCTTTGAGTTCTGCTACGAGATTGACCAGTTTAGATTCTTCTTCAGTGCCAGATCTTTGTACCCGCTCGCTGTTATTGAGCAGTGTGTTTATCTTATAAATGCTGGCATAGGCATTTTTCCAGGCCATTAAAAGAATATCATCGTCCGACGCATAGTTCCATCGGTGTAGATTGTTAGCAAAACCATTCACCCCCATGTTTTCGTTAGATAGTCTGGCCTCGTCAGCAAATATGCTTCCAATCAAAATATTATACTCCGTCTGCAGTTCGGCGTACACACCTAGTACAGCATGTTCATAGTTTCTTATTGATGCATAGATTTCTTCATCTTGCAATTTGTCCTGTGGATGTATGTCTAGCATCTTATTGCAGGAGCTATTTGTTAATAGGATGAGTATAGTGGTTAAAAAACCTAATGTTTTAGATAAATTCATAACTGTTTAAAATTTGACGTGTAAACCTAGCGTGTAAGTGCGTGGTAGTGGATACTCGTATTGATACCAATTGTTGTCATCTTCTGGGTCTTGTCCTTTCCAACTTGTCCAAGTAAATAGGTTTTGTCCCTGTCCAAAAACACTTATTTCGCGACAGTATTTTGATAGCTTATTGCTCATCGGTATGCTATAGTTGACCTGTAGGTTGCGTAGCTTGATGTAGTCCGCGCTTTGTAATTCGCGATCTGTCATGAAGCGTTCGTATTGAGGCGATGGGTTGTTGGATACATCTCCAGGCTGTTGCCAAAAATTCAACATATCGCGAGATTGATTGTAGACGCGGTAGTTGGCATCTGCCGAGGTACGGTACAATTCACCGGTGTTAAGTCGGTACATTCCTTTTATATAGGTGAATAGTGCACTTACCTGTAAACCCTTGTAACCTACACGAGCAGTAAATCCTCCTTTCAACGGTGGGTCAAACGATCCTTTCACCAATACTGCATTCTCTGGGTCAAAAGTGGAAGTAATCTCTCCATCGGCATCGAGGTATTGTGGCGCACCATTTTGCGGGTCCACTCCAGCCCATCTGACCATATAGAAGTGACCTAGAGGTTGTCCTACACGATGGATGGAATAGTCTTCCGTAATGATTTCGTTTTCATCTCCCAAACTCAGAATGCGGTTTCGGTTATATGAACCATTTATGCCTAGGCGGATGAAAAAGTCGTCTTTACGAATAAGGTCTCCTGATAGGCCAAATTCTACCCCACGGTTGCGTATTTTTCCCATATTGTCAGGGATAGACTCAAATCCAGATGTCATGGAGAGCGTGCGGTCAACAAATAAATTGCTAGTTACACGATTATAAAAGTCAAGCTCAGCTGTAATCCTGTTATTTAAAAAACCTATTTCCGTACCTATATCTGTAACACGGTTCATTTCCCAGTTGTAGTCAGGGTTTCCTGCCGATATAGGAACAAAGGCATTTTGACCTGCATAGTGAGATACAGCGTATAGGCGACGGTAGCCAAAGTCACTAGCAAAACCAGATGCGTTTCCTGTGAGGCCGTAGCTTGCCCGCAATCGCCACATGCTAATCGCTGGCACTGCTTTGACAAATTCCTCTTCTCCTAAATTCCAGCTAGCTCCACCTGCATAAAAATACTTATAGCGGTTGGATTCAGGTACACGGGAAGAGCCATCGCGACGTAAGCTTCCAGTCAGCGTAAAGCGATTGCCATTAGAATAACGTATCAATCCGATTTGGGAGACTAAAGCATTCTCCGATACGCCTCCATAAAGCTGTGGTATGAAGTTGTTGTCGCCCGTTCCAGGGGTGATACCGCCAGGGGTTTGGGATATCCCTGGAATAAGACCATAGCCTGTAAATCCCTGGCTGCTTATTTTCTGCTTATTAATTTCGCCTAAGCCTATTGCCTCTATAAAGTGATTGTCCCAACGACGTGAATAATTGAAACCAATATTGCTTACCAAACTAAAATAGTTGTTCGTATTGGAGGTGTATGATCCCTGTCCGCCCTGTTCGACAAGGCCTCCAAAATAGGTGTCAGGTTTGATGATATGTTTTCCGTTGATTTGTTGGAAGTCTATGCCCGAGGTGCTGGTTAGTTTGAGGTGGTCTGTCAGTGTATAGGTGAAATTACCTGTTACCACACTTTTATATTGACGTTCGCTGCGATCCACATCTTGGTACATGGAAAGTGCATTAGTTCCAAAGCGGTTTGGTCCAGGAGTTAGATTGCCATTTTTGTCATAGGGATTCTCATAAGGTAGGGCAAAGTAAAGGGATGCTACAGGGTTCGTCTCACTAACATCAAAGTCCGATTCACTTATTTTACTGTTTGTCGTCGCTAGATTGACGTTCAGCGCTAATGATAGGCGGCCTGATTGGTGGGCAATGTTGTTTGTTAGGTTGATTCGTTCCAGTCCAGAGTTATATAATACCCCTTCTTGTTTGAAATAAGATAGCGAGGAGAATATCTGCGTGTTTTCCCGGCCCAGCGAATAGCTGACGTCGTGCGCATTTGTTGTACCATTGCGTAGTAATAGTTTTCTCCAGTCGTTGTCTATGCTCCGTAGGCTGGCTAGCTTCTCGTCGCCTTCAAGGAAATCCTTTTCGGTTTTGGGTATTAGTGTACCATTGACCATCTTATTGGGATTATTTCTAGAATAGGCCCATCCTGGGAAATTATGGTCTTGAAGACGCTCTTCGAATAAAAGACGCTCCTGTGTATTCATCATATCCCATTTGCTGTTATTAACAGATGCATATCCAAACTGTCCAGTATAGGAGATGCGTGGTGTGCCGTTTTCCCAAGAGTTACCTTTCTTTGAGGTGATGACGATAACGCCATTGGCGCCCCTAGAGCCATACTGTGCCGTAGCGGCGGCATCTTTGAGTACCATAATGTTTTCAAAACTCTGTGGATTTAAGGTAGAGAAGGAACCTGCCGAGATGGGGACTCCGTCTAAGATATATAGGGGAGAAGAGTTTTCATCCTGAATAGAGCCGATTCCTCGCAACGTGATACGTCCAGGAGCGCCTGGTTGACCCGATGGCGAGGCAACATAAAGCCCTGGAATCTGACCTTGTAAGGATTGGTCAAAGGAGGCGATGGGCATACGTGCTATTCCTTCGGCAGGCAGGGTGCTTACTGAACCTGTGGTGTGCAGGCGCGATTGCCTAGTGTACCCAGTGACCACAACTTCAGAAAGATCATTTTCTTGAGATAGTAGTGATATTATCCATTCTGACTTCCCCTCATTAAGAACCAGTTGTTCTGTTTGGTAACCTAACATACTCACCACTATCCGTGATAAAGATGAGCTGGCTGGTAGGTAGATTCGCCCCGATTGATCTGAGATGTAAGATTGTGAATGTGTGGCATCTGTGACCGTAGCTCCACGGATGATTTCATTCGTCTTTTCATCTATCACAGTGACTGTGATGTTTTTTTCTTGCCCTATTGTTCTTAGCGGGATTACCGAAAGAGAGAGAAGGGAGATAGTTAGTAAACTTCTAAAATTCATGAAAACGTTAACTTTTGAGTCTCTTCGGATTCCATTTCCGAATTGACTCAAAGGTATGTTTGCCGTATTAGAAGGTCATTTAAGAGTTATTAAAGAGGCATTAGTTTGACATTAAAATTTTTTAATCTGCTTCTTTGTGTAAGGAAGCTTTATGGTCATATTGGTCCCTTGGTCGATTTGAGAAGTGATTGATAATACGCCTTTGTGTAGATGGATGATTTTTTCGGAAAGAGAGAGTCCAAGTCCAGAACCGATGTGTCCTATCGCGTTTTTTCCACGATAGAAAGGGGTTAGGATTTTTGGTAGATCTTCTTTACTAATACCTATGCCCTTGTCGTCGATTGCTATGAATAGATTGTTTTCTTTGACATAGATTGTGATTGGAATCTCTTGAAAATTAGAAAACTTTGCAGCATTATGGATAAGATTAGTGATAGCAATTTTTAGGAGCTCGGGATTGCCATGTAATCGGATGGTATCTAGGTTTTCCTCTACCTGAAGGTGTATGGCAACTTTGATGGAGGGGTGCTGTTGCAATAGGTCGTCCATCATATCCCAAAAGAAGTCTTCAAATGCAAATTGCTTTACGTTTGCCATTTGATAGTCGACCTGAGCCAAAGCGAGCAGGTTGTGGATGAGATTGTCCATTTTCTGACAGTCTCTTACAATATTTGTTAGCGCTTCTTTGTATTCTTCGGTGCTTCGCTCTTGGCGTAGTGTTATTTCGGCATTGCCCAGTAGTACCGCTATAGGGGTCTTTAGTTCGTGCGAAGCATTGGATACAAATGATTGCTGCATTTCAAAAGCTTGTTGGAGTCTCGAAAAAACTTGGTTTATGGTTTCTTTGAGTTGTTCGATTTCGTCATTCCGTATTCCGCGTAGCGGAAGGCGTTCGTGGAGGTTATTGGCCTCTATTCGTTTCATATGTACAATGACATCGCGTATGGCGGAAAGTATCCAATTTGCAAACACACGCCCCAGTAAGATGGTCAAGATTATGGCGAGTATAAAGCTGATAATCATGGCATAACGCAGTTCCTGCAGAGACTGCTCTCCATAGATGTTTTGGGCTGATGCGATGATGATAAAATCTCCAGAATTGTCCTCGTAGAGTATTCCGACCGAAGGAACATTGTCACGTTCAAAAAATACGGTCTTTTGAGCAATGATATGATCTATGGTTCCTTTGTCCCAACTTATGCCTTTTTCCTCTATAAACATAGAGTTGTAGTTGGTGTCGTAAATTCTAATTTGTTCTGTGGGAAGTGTTCTAGGGAATTTATGAAGAACCTCTTGGTACTCTTCTTTCGAAAAGTTATCTCTCGCCAAATAATTGTGTCCTACGATATAAGCCCTATCTTCTAATCTTTTGTGGAAACTTCTGTCTATCTCTTTGGATACCAGTAAGTATATGGTTCCCATAACTGCAAGAAGAAGTGATGCGAAGAGAAGGCTAAACTGGAGAATTAGTCTGGTTTTTGTCTTCATGCTTTATCTTTAAGAATGTATCCCATACCTACGACTGTATGAATCAAAGGGGTGTCAAATCCTTTGTCAATTTTAGCGCGTAGATAGTTTACATAGACATCTATAAGGTTGGTCCCTCTATTGAAGCCAATTCCCCAAACAGCTTCGGCAATCTGTGCGCGAGACATTACCCGGTTTTTGTTCACTAAGAGATATTCTAAAAGAGCGTACTCTTTAACGGTTAGCGTGATTGCTTTACCACCACGCTGTACGGTCTTTGAGAAGCAATCCATTGTTAGGTCTTCTGCTTGATATTGTATACTATTGTTTTGGTAGGTGCCACGTCGTGATAGGGCTTTGATTCGGACCAATAGCTCTTCAAAATGAAAAGGTTTGGTGAGGTAATCGTCAGCACCACAATTGAAGCCTTCTATCTTATCTTGAATAGTACTAAGAGCAGTTAGCATGAGAACTGGGAGGTCTGTCTTGAGCCGGCGTACATGTTTGCAGATTTCGGTGCCGTTCAAGTGAGGGAGTATGCCATCTAGGATAAGTAAATCAAACTCTTGTTCCAAGGCCAGTTTTAGTCCGGTAGCTCCATCGTAAGCCACCTGTACGTGGTGACCAGCCTCATGCAGGCCTTTTTTTATAAATTCGGCAACCCGAACTTCGTCTTCAACTAAAAGTATATTCATAGCGATGCGTCTACTGTTTACGTTTGCGAAAATGCTTTTTATTTGTCGAAAAATTATCCACATTAGAAAAATCTAATGCTTTTGCATAATCTTTGTTAATTATTTCATTTCTTAACGATATTTTTTGTTTTTCAATTTTTGCTTTTATGAGACCAGGTTATTTACATCTTTTCCCTAATTATATTGCAAAAACTGTTCCGACAGTTGCTTTGTCCCAGCAGTTTCTGAATCGTTATCCAAAGTTACCTACCGATTATATTGATTTTTTGAACTCCTTTTCGTTACTCTCTAATCAGTCAGATACCACCTGGTTTAATAGTGTAACGGATTTTAATGAGGACGAAGTAGGGGAGTTTAGATGGGACGAATTCGAACGACAGTCTATGGAGGCTCTTGAGGGGGATACATCTGCTCAGCGTTTTGTGAGTGATTTTTGGGACAGGCACATCCCTATCATATTGTCTGTCGAAGGTGGGTACAGTCATTTTTCTATTGGAGTCGGCGAAAATAATTGGGGGAAGATTTATTTTGGCGGAGAGCCTGAGTACGAAGAGGTAGAGTGGGTAGCGGATAGTTTTTTGCTGTTCATGGAAGCCCTGGCTGAGGGTAGGTTGGTCGAGAAATACGAGCGACTTTTCCGTTAAAAAAGGGTGGCTGTAAAACCACTGGTTTCGGGGATTCTTTTCCTAGCCTTGTCTCCTTAGTTTTGCTTTTGTAATTCAACGATGTAATTAACAAAAAGTTTAAAACTAAAAATATAGAAGATGAAAAAACAACTATTGACAATCGCAGTTCTCTCTGCGATGCTTTTTGCAGCTTGTGGTGATAATAACAAGAAAGCAGAGAATAATACCCAAACGACAGAAGAAGCTGGAAAAAACGGGGCGGCATCAGACAAAGGTGATACGGAGCAAGAAGGAAATTTCCTTACAAATCGCGATGCCTTGAAAAAAGCAGAAGCTGCATTGAAAGATATGCCTAAATTTAAAGGTAAAGATGTTAAGGTGTTCCAAAATATTCACTTCTATGAGGATGGCCGTGTGCAATTAGCTCTTCAGGATCCAGATAAGCCGGAAAATATCGACGATTATCTGTTTCAGGGAGGAAAATGGCAAGAACCTCAGGCTGTCCAGATTTCAGGTGATGGCGATATGTCGGCGAATGTCTTTCCATTAAGTACACTTAAGTTTGAGACTGTTGCTGATATTTATAAACAATTAGAAGAGCAGTCTAAAGAGGTAGAAGGGGCTAAAATCGATGGCCATATTTACTACAATTTAAATGTGATGCTCCAAAAAGGGCAGTGGATGACGGGGGTGCAGGGGACACGTGGACAGTACTCCGGTTACTTCAATGCAGATGGAAGTTTGAAAGAATTCAAGAAAAACTAAGGTTTATTGATTTATACTGTTCTAGTTTGGGGGAGCTCTTGTGAGCTCCCTCTTTGTTTTTCTAGTCGAGTCGCTCGATAATATCAAAAATCCGTTCTATAGGGCGGCCGATTACTGCTTTGTTGCCCATGATGATTATTGGACGTTCTATCAGTATAGGGTGTTTCAATAGAATATCAAGCCATTCCTCATCCGATAAGGTGAGGTGGGCGAATTTTTCTTGAAATAATGGTTCTTTTGTCCGGATGAGATCGAATGGTCTCAACTGGAGCAAGTTTAATATTAAACTGAGTTCTCCTCTATCCGGGGTCTCTTCGAGGTAGTGGATTATCTCAGGAGTTTCTCCATTTTTTAAGAGGAGCTCTAATGCCGCACAGCTTTTGCTGCAGTTTGTATTGTGGTATATCTTAATGGTGCTGTCTGTCTTCATTTGAACTATCCTTTGCGTTCATCTAAAAAGAGTATGCTGTTTCGCTTTTTGTTTCTGATAGTACAAAATAAGTTTGGACCGTACTGACATGGGGTAGGACGGCCAGTTTATGTCTTAAGAATAAATGGTAGGCATCCATGTCTTTTGTAGCTATGCGAAGCATAAAGTCATAAGATCCGGCCATTTGATAGCATTCCATGACTTCCGGGAATTTGGCAACCTCGCGTTCAAATTCATTGAGAACCTCATAGGTGTGTGCCTTTAAGAACACTTGAGAGAAAGAGATTAATCCAATTCCGATTTTATGACGATCCAGTATCGCTACTGTTTTGCGAATATACCCTGCAGCTTTGAGCTTTTTGACGCGTTCGTGGACCGCGGCTATGGATTTGTGCAGTTTTAATGAGAGCTCTTTGTTACTAAGAGTTGCATCCTCTTGTAATAGTTTTAATAGCTTCCTGTCTGTTTGATCCAGTTCCATAACGTATTTTTTTTGGTGACGCTGCTAAATTACTATTTTAATCTGTATTTTTTATTGGTTTTGTTTGGTGGTTCGATAAAAATTATTGAATTATTATCATTGTGTTGAATATTATTTTGTTTTGTTAGAATTTTGTGCAGTTTAGTATGAAGACCATATTATATTCGAAAAATTTCTAAAAATATAATTTATTAAATAGATAATGATAGAGGAAACTACTTTTAGCAAATGTTTATCTCCAGAGTTGGATAGTCGCTTTCAGCATTTGTGGTGTTTGGTTGGAAATACACCTATGCTAGAATTGCGGTACGTGTACAAAGGTAAACCAGGAAAGATTTATGTGAAATGTGAAAACTACAATCTTACAGGTAGTATCAAAGACCGTATGGCATTGTACATTCTTTATAAGGCATATTCTAATTGTCAGATCAAACCTGAAGATATGATTGTCGAAGCGACTAGTGGAAACACAGGTATTGCATTCTCGGCTATCGGTAAAGCGTTGGGACATGAAGTGAAAATCATTATGCCAAATTGGTTGAGTAAAGAGCGTATCGATATTATTAAAAGTATGGGTGCCGAAATTCAATTGATTAGTAAAGAAGAAGGTGGTTTCTTAGGAAGTATCCGCCTTAGTGAAGAGCTTGCTGCACAAGGGGGCGTGTTCTTGCCAAGACAATTTGAAAATGAATATAATGCCGAAGCACATGAACTTACTACAGGTAAGGAAATTGCATTGCAATTAGCTAGTAAAGGTCTTATTGCAGATGCATTTGTTGCTGGTGTAGGTACTGGTGGTACGGTGATGGGCGTAGGTAAGCAATTGAGAAATTATAATCCTGCAGTTCGTATTCACCCGTTAGAGCCTCAGGAAAGTCCTACGCTTACTACAGGTTACAAAGTAGGAGCACACCGTATTCAAGGTATCTCTGATGAATTTATCCCTGCAATCGTTAAGTTGGAAGAGTTGGATTCTGTTGTTTGTGCGTCAGATGGTGATTCTATTATCATGGCTCAGAAATTGGCAGGTCAGTTGGGTTTGGCTGTGGGTATCTCTTCTGGTGCAAACGTAATTGGAGCAATTAAATTGAAAGAAGAGTTGGGCGACGAAGCTGTTGTCGTAACGCTTCTATGTGACGATAATAAAAAATATTTAAGTACGGATCTTGTTAAAGAGCAGCCGGTGAAAGAAGGATATATCTCTACAGATTTAGATTTCACAGGCTTCCAGCCTATAGCGCGCTTGGAAAAATCGTTGTTCGGATCAAGCGTACTATAAAGACTTGTTTCAGCCTAAATTTATTTAGGTGTTGTTTGTGTTTGTGTGGTAAGCCGGGATTTTAGGATCCTGGCGGACCTCACTTAAATTGGTTTAACAAAAACTAATCTCTTTAAACTAAAATTATGAAAGCATTTTTGTATGTTTTTTCAATCCTGTTACTGATGTTCTCAGGTGTAGCTATCGGCCAACAGGCGGATAGCCTATCTGATGTTTCAGGTCTTACATTTACAGACGGTAGCGTTACGGACAGTACCCAAGGCGCTGAAGTCCCTGACGACATCGTATTCTCTGATGGACAGGATAGCAGTAGTGCACAGGTCGATAGTACTGCGACGGTAGATGCTACAGCAGCTGTAACTACGGATGGTGCCGCTGCAG
>JBEBQJ010000163.1:0-10976 GCA_040395455.1 Sphingobacterium yanglingense
TCGCGGGGTTGACTGGAGCGAGTATCTCAACGGCCAGTGCTTATATTGCAGATATATCGACCGACGAGGATAGGGCTAAGAACTTCGGATTGATTGTCGCCTTAATCTTGGTTAATATCGGAGCTCATGCGGTACAGAGCAATTGGAGTTTCTTCACCATGTATAAATTTGACTGGACGGAACGGATGGTTGGTATATCGCTTGGCGTTCTGGGGTTAGTTGTGGGTTTAGTTCAAGGTGGTTTGATTCGTTGGACTACGCCTAAGTTTGGAGAGGAGAAGAACATTTATTATGGACTGACATTTTATGCAATAGGCTTATTGTTGTTCGCATTTGCGAATCAGGGTTGGATGATGTTTGTATTTCTTATCCCTTATTGCCTTGGTGGGATTTGTGGACCAGCACTGCAGTCTGTGATTTCTAAGAACGTACCATCTAATGAACAGGGAGAGTTACAAGGGGCTTTGACCAGTTTAATAAGTGCTACATCAATTATCGGCCCGCCTATGATGACCAATCTGTTTTATTACTTTACCCACGATGAAGCTCCATTTGAGTTTTCTGGGGCGCCTTTCTTCTTAGGGTTTATCCTTATGGCTATAAGTGTCGTTATGGTCTATTTTGCATTTCAGCGTAATAAAGATAAAACGGTGGAAAGCTAGTGTTGAATAGAATTTATACTGAAAAAGGCCCGGTAATATTGAGGGCACTGAAAAACTATCCATAAAAAAAGGGCTTATTAATTTTTATGTTTGTAAGCCCTTTTCCTTTATCTATTTGAAAGCTTCCATCTTTAACTCTGCAAATAATCGATTCTCAAAGGGTTTAACTCGGGATTTTTAACCTTTTGGAAACTCTATTTTTTAAAGGGGGCTTTTTCAGTGCCCTCGTAATATTGGGCCTTTTTTCTGAAAATGTTTGTTATGTTGATTAACTGCTATTTTGAAGGTGTCAATAAGTTCTTCCTGATGACATTAGAATCGGTTGTTGTGCCGTAGTAATTCGAAGGAGTCATAAAAGTTTTATGAGCTGGATGTTGAAGGCGAATATAGTTTGACAATGTCAAAGCAGTTTAGATTGGGATTAATCTGGGGTACTGGGTATCCGGCGGTATCTTTGTATAGAGATACTCCGATAGCTACCACTAATGTATTAGCCTTGGTGATATCGTAATCTTTCATGCTATTCAACTGGATTAATGATGATGAATGATGACAGGAAGTAAGCTCACTATAGATGTATTCGGTGGATATGCCCATGTCCTGATGATTAATATTGAACAAAATCACATGTAGCATAAACGAGTTTATACCTTTTGGGAGATCTAGATGAGCTTCTGGTCGCAAATTAGTAATCGTAACATTGATTTTCTGTTTATCTTTGATATACGCAACGTTGATAGGTATAAGCACGAGATCTTTTAAAGCTGCATTGCTATTGAAACTGAAATTTTGCAGCAATATGAGATTCTGCGGTAAAACTTTTCTGCTTCCTCTTTCGCTTGTTTCATCTGCTTTTACAATCAAATTAATTCGTTTGACAATACGATTTAGGTTTGATGATTCATGAAACAGTTGGTAGTGTTGACCAATAGTGTTCTTAAAAGCATCGCGTAGGTTTTTAGAAAATGAGCTTGTGCATCCGAATTCTTGAGAGTTTTCTTTTGAGCGAGGGGCAAGGTTGGAAATTTCATTTTTAGTCTTCTTGGTAGATTTTTGCCTTACTTTATATTGATCGCCACTCTTGTAGAAATTCAAGTCACCGACGTTGCCTTCTAATTTGATATTGCCTTTTTGAAATGCCATTTCATTGTTTTATTGGTTAAGTGTTGAATATAGTGATAAAGTATTGTAATTAAGAATAATATGTATTGATTATATATCTGTACTGCATCTGTTATCTAAGTATTACGTAGCTTATTAGAGCTACATTATACCTGCATAATACCTACATATCACCTACATTATACCTACATAATAGATGTTTAGCAACGGTGTAATGATATTATAGAAACAGCACAAAACCTTCTTCGAATCGAATCTTGTGGGTTCTCATTCCTTGGTACTGCAATAAAATAGTAGGGGCTGTATTTGAGGATTATGCTATAAACGAAAAAAGAGCTCAACTTTCGTTAAACTCTTTTTGGTCTTGGCGGAGAGAGTGGGATTCGAACCCACGGTACCGTTTCCAGTACGACAGTTTAGCAAACTGTTCCTTTCGGCCACTCAGGCATCTCTCCGGGTTTCGACACTGCAAACATAAGGCAAAAAAACGATTATACAAATTTTAAATGCGGTTTTTTTGATATTTTTCTGCCTTTAAATATTAACCTATTGAGGGTCATTTATTTATTGTTAAACATCTTTTTTCTTGCTCAAATCGTAATCTATACGCACATGATAGATGCTCATCAACATGTTTTTGAAGATATGTGCCACATCACTAATGTCTTTCATTGTAATGTTGGCATTTTCGAACTGCTTTTGCATAAGCTTGTGTTCAATAATTTTGTCAACAAGATTGCTTATTGAGTCTTTGGTCGGTTCTTTGAGTGCTCTAGCAGCGGCCTCTACAGAATCAGCCATCATCAGGACCGCAGTCTCTTTGGAGAATGGGGTAGGACCAGGGTAGTGGAATATGGTTTCATCAACCAGCTTATCTGGGTTGTCTCTGAGAAACTCGTTATAGAAGTAATCAACACGTGTGGAGCCATGGTGGGTTTTGATAAAGTCGATAATTACCTCTGGTAATAGATTTCGTTTGGCAATCTCTATCCCTTTAATGACGTGCGAAATAATAATCTGTGCACTCTGTTCGGAGGTTAGTTCCTTATGGGGGTTTACTCCATTTTTCTGGTTTTCTATAAAATAGAGTGGATTGATCATTTTCCCTATATCATGGTATAATGCCCCTGCTCGAATGAGTAGCGGATTTCCACCTATCTTATACACGGCAGCTTCCGCGAGGTTGGCCACCTGCAAGGAGTGCTGAAAAGTACCAGGGGCTTTTAGGGATAGTTCACGTAGCAACTTGGAATTACTGTTTGTTAACTCCATTAGAGTAAGGTCGGAAACGATGCCAAATAGCTTTTCAAAGGCGTAAATAAGCGGATAGGCCAATAACGTGAGTCCTACACTGACGATGAAAGGTGTGATGTCATTCCAGTAGATATTGCTGACCGAGCCATTTCGTGTCAGTACTAGTCCGATATAACCGATGATGTATGTGGCTAGTATTAATAGGCTGGATATCAAGAACTGTTCGCGTTTTACCATGGTACGTATGCTATAGATTGCGACAAGCCCAGACATAAATTGTAAGAAGACAAAATCATAGCTATTGGGTACAAAAAGCGCTGCAATAAGCACCATCAGCAGGTGTATATTAAGAGCTATACGGGTATCAAACAGAATACGGAAAATGATAGGTACACCACAATAAGGGATAAAATATAGGCTGGATATTTTCATGTTTATAGCCCAGGAAAGTACGCCAAGCATGGCGAGAATCACGATGAAAATAATCAACAAAAGTCTATTGTTGTCGTAAATTTGCCGTCTAAAGTAATAAAGAAATACCATTAAAAGCGTCATTGCTAGGCCAACAAGAAGAAACTGGCCTAGAGCCACATAATTTTTATTCCCGGTGATTTTGGCCTCGTCTTCGAAAACCTTGCGTAGAGATTCAAGTTTTTGATAGGTGTCGTTGTTAATGATTTTGTCCCGTTCAGCGATAAGTTCGCCTTTCTGTACCATTCCCCGTGTACTAGAGATGTTGGCCAAGGCAGTCTGTTCGACTTTCTCAGTTAGCGATTCGTTATAAATAAGATTTACAGTAATATAGTTTTTTAGTACCTCGATGAACCATTTTTTATGACTGATGTCTTTGTCGCGGTCTAGGCGTAGTTTGACAAAATCGTAAGCGGTCTCTATGGTAAAACAATCGACAGTGTTTTTTTGCGTAGCGATATTGTCGTTGAGAAGTGTAAAGTTATAATTCGCATCGGTCTCATTTAGCTTTTCGGTTTCTGTACCTTTCGTCTGGTACCGATTGTTTAACGAGAGTACACCTCGGTTATAAATGGCGCTCAGTAGTTCGACACCTGTTTTTTTATACTCGTCTATTTTCAAAGAGGGGATGGTGTCCATCTGGCTACTTTGCCACTTCTCCGCTAAATCGGTAGTGAACTGATCTATCTGCTCTTTGTTGATTAAGGTGTTTAAGTTGTATATAGGTTGTACTGTACTGAGTATCTGTTGTTTATCCTTGTCAAGTTCTTCTTTGGTTTTAAGTACAGCAAAGTTGTAAGGAGAGACAAGGTTGTCGTGGTTCCAAGGTTTTCCTTTTTGAAACTCGTACTCGAAGCGAGGTTGTTTGGGGAGGAAGAAACAGATAAGTAAAACTGTCGTCACAACCATTCCATACCTAAAGATGAGAGAGTTGCTGTTTAGTTTAGAGTTTATGTAGTTTATCTTTAGTTTTGCCACCTTTTGCCTTTTTTAATTAAATACGTAAACAAAAGTAACTATTCTTCGGCATTTTTCTGGTCGTTTGGTTTACTCCTTTTGAACTGTTAGGAGCAGATTAGGATTTTACATTGGCGAATACAAAGCATTTTATTTAGGTTTGTGTAGGATTTAACGAGTTAGAAATATGTCAGAAAATAAACACCTAATAGCGCCGTCTATCCTAGCAGCGGACTTTTCAAATCTTCAGAAAGATATTGCAATGGTTAACGAAAGTGAGGCGGATTGGTTTCATATTGATATCATGGATGGGGTATTTGTGCCAAATATTTCTTTTGGTTTTCCTGTTATGCAGGCGATTGCCAAGCATGCGGCCAAGCCGTTGGATGTACATCTTATGATTGTTGATCCAGATCGTTACCTTCAGACCTGCAAAGATAGCGGGGCATCTATTATTACGGTGCATTACGAAGCTTGTACACATCTACATCGCACCTTGTCGGCTATAAAGGAGCTGGGCTGTCAGGCTGGTGTGGCTATCAATCCGCATACATCGGTACAGTTGTTAAAGGACGTGATTCAGGATATTGATGTGGTATGCATTATGTCCGTAAATCCAGGTTTTGGAGGACAAAAATTTATTAGGAATACTTATACTAAAATCAAAGAGCTTCGAGCATTGGCCGCGGGTGTAAACGATAGGCTGCTCATCGAAGTAGATGGAGGGGTCACTACTGATAATGCAGGGGAATTGATACAGGCTGGTGCTGATGTTTTGGTGGCGGGTTCTTTTGTGTTTAATGCGTCAGAGCCAGCTGTGATGATTAAGCAATTAAAAAATATAAGCTATCCATCCCAAATGGCTTAAAGATACGGTGAAATATTTAGTGGAAAGGAGGATTCTTGTATACGGGAGTTCTCTTTTTTTTATCGTACCTAATTCTATCAAAGCGGTCTTTTAGCGCTTTCAGGTTATTTGATTCCGCCAGTTTTTAGCTCCGGTTGATTTTCGAGTTTAGAATAATTCCAAATTGTGTAATGCGTTGCTTAAATTATATTTAAAGCTTGATTTTTGCTATTTTTGTATAGATAGGGTTGGTTTGTTTTTAATAAGTCAACAATTCTGTGTGAAATAGTACATATTGTCATTGTCTTGTCAGAAACCTATTGAAAATACATGAACAGAAAAGCAGACGTTCTTTTTATGATTAAAAGTAACGTCTGAAAAATATATTAAAAAAGCATAATGAGCATTTATAAAGAGTACCTACAAGAAACTGAAGAAAGAAAAAATCAAGGATTACATCCAAAACCAATAGATAGCGCAGAATTACTGAGTCAGATAATCGAGCAGATTAAGGACACACAGAACGAATATAGAAAGGACTCGCTTCAATTGTTTATTTACAATACTCTACCGGGGACAACGAGTGCAGCTGGTGTGAAAGCTGAATTCCTAAAAGAGATTATACTTGGTCATGCTGCTGTTGAAGAGATTACAGTAGACTTCGCCTTCGAGCTTTTGTCTCACATGAAAGGTGGACCATCGATAAAGGTATTGTTGGATTTTGCTTTAGGGGAAGATGTTTCTAATGCTCAAAAAGCAGCCGATGTGCTGAAAACACAAGTTTTCTTGTACGAAGCAGATACTGCACGTTTGAAAGAAGCTTACAATAGTGGCAATACAATTGCTAAGGATATTTTAGAAAGCTACGCGAAAGCGGAATTTTTCACAAAACTTCCAGAGGTAGCTGAGGAAATCAAGATTGTAACATTTGTTGCTGGTGAAGGGGATATCTCTACAGATTTGCTTTCTCCAGGTAACCAAGCACATTCGCGTTCTGACCGTGAGTTGCACGGTAAGTGTATGATTACGCCAGAAGCACAAGAGCAAATCAGAGCGCTACAAGCACAGCACCCTGATAAGAGTGTGATGCTCGTGGCAGAGAAAGGTACAATGGGAGTAGGGTCATCGCGTATGTCCGGTGTCAACAACGTGGCACTATGGACAGGTAAGCAAGCTAGCCCTTATGTTCCTTTTGTTAATATTGCGCCTATAGTAGGGGGTACAAATGGTATCTCTCCGATATTCTTGACTACAGTGGATGTGACAGGTGGAATAGGTATCGACCTTAAAAACTGGGTAAAGAAAGTAGATGAAAACGGCGAAGTAGTCCGCAATGAAAAGAATGAACCTGTTTTAGAGCAGGTGTATTCGGTAGAGACAGGTACTGTTTTAACCATCAATACAAAAACTAAGAAGTTATATAACGGCGATAAAGAACTTATTGATATCGCCAAAGCGTTGACTCCTCAAAAGATGGAGTTTATCAAAGCCGGAGGTTCTTACGCAATCGTTTTTGGTAAGAAGATACAGACTTTTGCCGCAAAAGTGCTAAACATCGAAGCACCAACGGTGTTCGCTCCTTCTAAAGAGATTTCTATCGAAGGACAGGGGCTTACAGCGGTCGAGAAGATTTTTAATAGAAATGCAGTTGGAGTAACACCAGGCAAAGTATTGCATGCGGGCTCTGATGTACGTGTAGAGGTTAATATTGTAGGTTCGCAAGATACTACAGGATTGATGACTGCACAGGAATTGGAAGCAATGGCTGCAACCGTGATTTCACCTATCGTGGACGGTGCTTATCAGTCAGGCTGTCATACGGCATCGGTTTGGGATAAAAAAGCACAGGCTAATATTCCGAAATTGATGAAATTTATGAATGACTTCGGATTGATCACTGCACGTGACCCTAAGGATAGCTACCATTCAATGACGGATGTAATCCACAAAGTATTGAATGATATCACGATCGATGACTGGGCGATCATCATAGGTGGAGACTCACATACGAGAATGTCCAAAGGCGTTGCTTTTGGTGCTGACTCGGGTACGGTAGCGCTAGCGCTAGCTACAGGTGAGGCGTCTATGCCAATTCCAGAGTCGGTAAAAGTTACCTTCAAAGGAAGTATGAAAGAACACATGGATTTCCGTGATGTAGTTCATGCTACACAATTGCAGATGTTGCAACAATTTGGAGGTGAAAACGTATTCCAAGGTAGAATCATCGAGGTGCATATCGGTACTTTATTAGCTGATCAAGCCTTTACATTTACAGACTGGACAGCAGAAATGAAAGCAAAAGCTTCTATCTGTATTTCTGAAAATGACACGTTGATTCAATCCCTAGAGATTGCAAAGTCGCGTATCCAGATTATGATTGACAAAGGAATGGATAATCATAATAAGGTGCTACAAGGACTCATTGATAAAGCGAACAAAAGAATCGCGGAAATTAAATCTGGTGAGAAGCCAGCGTTGACTCCGGATGCTACAGCGAAGTATTATGCAGAGGTGGTTATTGACTTGGACATCATTGAAGAGCCAATGATTGCCGATCCAGATGTGAATAATGCAGATGTTTCTAAACGCTATACACACGATACGATTCGCGACTTGACATACTACGGTGGTGATAAAAAAGTAGATCTTGGTTTTGTTGGCTCTTGTATGGTGCATAAGGACGATTTAAAAATCGTTTCTCAAATGTTGAAGAACTTAGAAAAGCAAACTGGAAAAGTAGAGTTTAAAGCTCCTTTGGTGGTGGCAGCTCCAACTTACAATATCATAGACGAATTGAAAGAAGAAGGCGATTGGGAATACCTACAGAAATATTCTGGATTTGAGTTTAGCGATCTTTTACCTAAAAACACGGCGCGTACAGAATATGAGAATATTATGTATCTAGAGCGTCCAGGTTGTAACCTGTGTATGGGTAATCAGGAGAAAGCAGCAAAAGGAGATACGGTTATGGCAACATCAACCCGTTTGTTCCAAGGACGTGTTGTCGAGGATAGAGATGGTAAAAAAGGAGAATCTTTATTGGCATCTACTCCAGTAGTGGTGTTGTCAGCTATACTAGGACGAATCCCTAATATCGGCGAGTATAAAGCCGCTGTAGAGGGAATCAACCTAACAAAGTTTACTCCGGCGACTACCAAGTAAAAAATAATATAGAGAGTCATTAAATCAACATAAATTAATATTAAGAGATATGGCATTTGATATAGACATGATTAAAAAAGTTTATTCACAATACGAAGAACGCGTTACGGCAGCTCGTAAAATGGTGAATAAACCGTTGACACTTTCTGAGAAAATCTTATACACGCACCTTTGGTCGGGCAATGCAACTGAAGCCTATGAGCGTGGTAAGTCTTATGTGGACTTTGCACCGGATCGTGTTGCGATGCAGGATGCGACGGCACAGATGGCCTTGTTGCAGTTTATGCAAGCGGGACGTGCCAAGGCAGCAGTACCATCGACGGTACACTGTGACCACTTGATTCAAGCTAAGGAAGGTGCAGATAAGGATTTGGCTCGCGCTAAGAGTGAAAGCTCGGAGGTGTTTAACTTTTTAAGTTCTGTATCAAATAAATATGGCATTGGATTTTGGAAGCCGGGTGCCGGTATCATCCATCAGGTAGTTTTGGAGAACTATGCGTTTCCAGGCGGTTTGATGATTGGTACGGATTCACACACCGTAAACGCAGGTGGATTAGGAATGGTAGCGATTGGTGTTGGTGGTGCGGATGCGTGTGATGTGATGGCCGGTCTACCGTGGGAGCTTAAATTCCCTAAATTAATTGGTGTAAAATTAACAGGCAAATTGTCTGGATGGGCAGCACCGAAAGATGTTATCCTGAAAGTAGCAGGTATCTTAACCGTAAAAGGTGGAACAGGCGCTATCGTAGAGTATTTTGGAGATGGAGCGGAGTCTCTATCTTGTACAGGTAAAGGTACAATCTGTAATATGGGGGCTGAAATCGGGGCGACGACTTCTACATTCGGTTACGATGCATCGATGGAGCGCTATTTGAGAGCGACGGATCGCGCAGATGTAGCTGATGCAGCCAATGCAATCAAAGGTCACCTGACAGCGGATCCTGAAGTATATGCAAATCCAGAGGAGTATTTTGATCAGTTGATCGAAATTAACCTTTCTGAATTAGAGCCTTCATTGAATGGACCTTTCACACCAGATTTGTACACACCAGCTTCACGTATGCGTGAAGAGGCACAGAAGAATGGATGGCCTACGAAAGTAGAGTGGGGATTGATTGGTTCATGTACAAACTCTTCTTACGAGGATTTGGCACGTGCAGCATCTATCGCTCGTCAAGCGGTTGATAAAGGTTTGGTAACGAAGGCAGAATTTGGTATCAACCCCGGTTCGGAGCAGGTGCGTTATACGGCAGATCGTGACGGACTTTTAAAGACTTTCGAAGACTTGAACGCAACGATATTTACCAATGCTTGTGGACCATGTATCGGTATGTGGGATCGTGCAGGTGCGGACAAGCAAGAGAAAAATACCATTGTACACTCTTTCAACCGTAACTTCGCGAAACGTGCTGACGGTAATCCGAATACCTATGCATTCGTAACTTCACCAGAAATGGTAGCAGCGATTGCGATCTCGGGCGACTTGGGATTCAACCCTGTAACCGATACGTTAACGAACAAGAATGGTGAGCAGGTTAAGTTAGACCCACCAACAGGTGATGAATTGCCTACGAAAGGATTTGATGTTGAAGACCCAGGATATCAAGCACCCGCTGCAGACGGGTCGTCGGTAGTGGTAGAGGTATCGCCAACTTCAGATCGTCTTCAGTTGTTAGAGCCGTTCGCTCCATGGGAAGGAACAGACCTAAAAGGGTTGAAGGTATTGATCAAAGCCAAAGGTAAATGTACGACAGATCACATCTCTATGGCTGGACCATGGTTGAAGTACCGAGGTCACTTGGATAATATTTCTAATAACCTTTTGATTGGCGCTGTCAACTACTTTAACGATAAAACGGATAACGTACAGAATCAGTTGACAGGCGAGTATGGTGCTGTTCCAGCGACACAACGTGCTTATAAAGCTGCTGGTATCGGATCTATAGTTGTTGGAGATGAAAACTACGGTGAAGGATCTTCTCGTGAGCATGCTGCTATGGAGCCTCGTCATTTGGGAGTTCGCGCCGTATTAGTAAAATCTTTTGCCCGTATCCACGAGACAAACCTGAAGAAACAAGGTATGTTAGGTTTGACTTTTGACAATAAAGACGATTATGATAAAATCCAAGAACAGGATAATATCGATATCATCGGATTGACTGAGTTTGCTCCAAACAAACCATTGACTTTAGTATTACACCATGCGGATGGTTTTGAAGACCGTATCAAGGTAAATCATACCTATAATGCACAACAAATCGAATGGTTTAAAGCCGGTGGTGCATTAAATATTATCCGTGCCAACCAAGCAAAATAATTTTTTTAATAATAATATGGAATCCCGGTAAACGCTACCGGGATTCCCTTTTTTCCTAATAATGCTAAAAAAAACAACAATGCTCCTGTTAGGAGCAATGGCTATCGGTTTTTCAGCGATGGCCCAAGAAGCTGTTGAAGTTTCTGATTCTGGAGTAGGGGTAGCAAAAAGTATTTTTAACCCT
>JBEBQJ010000164.1:0-10942 GCA_040395455.1 Sphingobacterium yanglingense
AGGGAAATCGACTAATAGGTTCTATCGAATATTTTCATAAAAAGGGAGAGAATCTATTTGGGCAAGCACCGGTAGATTTGACTACTGGGGTACTGTCGTCGATGAAGAGAAATGTGGCCAGTATGTATGGACACGGTCTAGATCTGGAACTGACTAGTCGAAATATAGATCGAACCCACTTTAAATGGGCTAGTACATTGAACTTTAGTTTGTATAAAGATGCCATCGACGAGTATTTATTGGATCGTACCCTAGCGCAGCTTTATGTGAATATGTCTACGCCACCTATTTCGGGAATTAAAGACCATCCTGTATATACGATGTACGCCTACAAATGGGGCGGTTTGGACCCGAATACAGGGGAGGCGCAAGGCTATCTGAATGGAGAGCTTAGTAAGGACTATGCTGCTATAACAGGGACAGGAACTGCCGTTGAGGAGCTTGAATATTATGGGTCGGCTATTCCGACCAGGTATGGCAATTTTTCAAACTCATTTTCCTATCGGGGAATCAATTTGCAGGTAGGTATTACTTACAAGTTAGGCTATTGGTTCAGACGCGAATCTATTAACTATACTTCTCTATTAAATGATGGTATTGGTCATAGTGATTATGCTTTAAGGTGGCAGAAAACTGGTGACGAGATAGGTACCGATGTCCCTGTCAATCTGTATACAACGGATAGTAATAGAGATCGGTTTTATGAAGGAGCAAGTATTCTGATTGAGAAGGGAGATCATATTCGCTTGCAGTATATCCGGGTAGGGTATAACCTTCCACCGTTTAAAGGATTCAAAAACTTGGAGTTCTATGCCAACCTGCAAAATTTGGGACTTCTATGGAAAGCAAACAAGCATGGGGTCGATCCGGATTTTAGTCTAGGAAGGGGAAGAACTGTAACACCAGCCAATTACTCCTTAGGTATTAAAGCAAAAATATAAAACACAGCATGTTATGAATACACGATACAATAAATGGATTATGCCTCTTCTTGGCTTGTTTATATTCTCATCTTGTAGCAAGTTTTTAGAAGAAAAATCTGATAAAAGTTTGGGAGTGCCTGTCACAATAGATGAATTTAAAGCTATTATGAATGACTGGGGCTATCTAAATAGTAACTATTCTTCCATGGGAGAGGCAAGTGCCGATGATCTCTATCTGACGGATGCCGATTTTAATGGATTATACTACGAAAGCGATAAGCGCTTGTATAGTTGGATGCCCGATTACATAACGAGGCCCGCTTCTAGCGCAGGACACGAATGGTCGATTTGTTACAAAGGAATCTATCCTTGCAACGCTGTTCTGATGGGATTGGATGAACATAAGCTATCAGGAAGAGAGGCTGATGAGCTAAGGGGACAAGCACTAACATTTCGGGCTGCGCGTTATTTGGATGGGGTGCAGATATGGGCTCCTATATACAATAGAGCGACAGCGAATAAAGACCTTGGGATGGTATTGCGAACGGATCCAGATATGACACTGCCTTCTGTCCGAAGCACAGTACAGGAGACTTATGAGTTGATTTTGGATGATTTGGGTAGGGCAATCCCGTTATTGCCTACTGTGGTGGCGTCTCCATCACTACCGACAAAAGCCGCAGCTTATGGTCTGCTCGCTAGAGCTTATCTGATTATGGGAGAATATGAAAAGGCATTGTTGAATGCACAAGAAGCTCTGAAATTTCCTTACCAAGTAATCGATTTTAACGATTTGAATCCAAATTCCGCCTTTCCAATACCTGCTACAAATCAGACGAGTTCGGAGTTGATTTTTTATACACGTATGTACGGTTCGCTTATGGTTGGTGTCAACACAGCTAAGGTGAGTGAGGAACTCTATACCATGTATGATGATGATGACTTAAGAAAGGTCATCTATTTTAGAAAGAATAATGACAACGAAATTTTGTTCAAAGGTACCCATATGGGGCATCAGGGGCTGATTACCGGAATCACGAGTGCAGAACTATTACTGATTGTAGCCGAGTGTCAGGTACGGTTGGATCAGCTTGATAAGGCGGCTGAAGCTATAAATAAGCTAAAGGTAAAACGATGGGATAAAAATAGTTTTGTGCCTTACATGTTCACTAATAAAGAGAATGCGCTAGATCTCGTATTGGCTGAAAGACGTCGCGAATTGGTATGGCGTGGGCTACGTTGGGTGGATATCAAGCGTCTTAATAGAGATGGAGCAAATATCACATTAAAGCGTAAGGTGAACGGCAAAGAACTGATTCTGACTGCTAATGACCAAAGGTATGCCATCGGAATACCAGAAGATGTGCTTGAAATGACGGGTATGCAGCAGAATCCGAGATAAAACCCATAAAGAAAAAGGCACTCCCTTAGTTAGGAGTGCCCTTCTTCTTTTGTTTTAATGAGATGTATTAACTATTGTCTAAAGCTAAATGAGGCATCACCGAGGATGTCCTCATTACTTTTACCCGAAAGCATAGTAGCTAGATCATTTTTATCTAATGCTACCTTTTCGCAAGGTTTGTTTTCACCGTCTCCACAAGGTCTAGTATTGGGAGCAGGACCTTCTTTCCAATTGTTAATGTTGGCAAATGCTCCTGCTGATACATCTTCGCTATCGTAATGGAATACGGTTGATACCTTTGTCGGCTCTTGAACCATTTCTTTCTCAAAAGCACGAACTCCTAAAAATAAGCATAATGTTAGTGCTAGTGCGCCTAGGGCACGTAGCCACAATTTGTTTGTCTTTTTCATCTGAATGAATTTAGTATTTATAATTTTTTATGTTGCCGTCGTCTGGCTACGGCCCGCCCGCCATCTGCACCCTATCGGGTAGAGACAGCGCTGTATAGCTCCAATGGTATGACTCAAAGGTAGGACGGTATGTAGCCTATAAAAAGGGTAAGAATTGGGATAATGCTGGTTTTATTTGGGATTCGTCTGGTTTTATTTGGGGTGTGGGAATTTTGGTTTTACATAGTAGTACAGAAGGTATAAGAATGCTAGGCCTGTACCAATACACAGCCAAAAATAGATTCCTGTTGTTCGTTTTGTTATAACGACCTCGTTTTTGTGACGCTTGTTGTTCATACGTATGCTGTCATTTTGCTGTGTCTGACTGCTTGCTGCTGTATGTTCTTGGTGTCGCGATTCTTGTAACTGAAGTTGTCCTCCTTGGGCAATAAGTCCCGAATCGGGGTGGTAGTATAACCAGCCGTCGGTCCAAAAGGACCAGTGGCGTTGACTGCTGTCGAGCAAAGACAATCGCATCTCTTGTTGTCGAATCTCCCGACGCTGTTGGAATGAGTACTCTTCTTGTTGGTCTGTCTGTCGTTGACGATGGATTTTGCAACTCGAAAAGAAGGCGACAAAGGGTATGATGATGAGGATTTTCATAGTTGAGAAGATATTGAAGTGATGGCTGTGATGAAGGTTATGACTTAATCAATCCAGTTGGCTACGGAATGTATAGTACGCAGGTGTCTGCGTCTTGACTCGACTTGGTTATTACTATTACCTTCGATGCTAATAATATAGTTGCTCTGTAATTCCTTTATCAAACCAACGTGATGTATGCGTTTGGCAGTGTTGCTGTAGATTCCAAATACATCTGCTGGTTTGGAATTTACTTTATCAACTAGCCTCAATTTTGGAAATAAGGCGGGGCTCCAGGGATTACGGGGCTGCCCTAACCCCACTTGGCCATAGCACCAAGATACAAAGGCAGCGCACCATTCGTAACCTTTACTTAAATGCGTATAGGCGAGATACTCTTCAATACGAGGACCATCGTTGTTGCCAGTCACTTCGCGAACGCCTAGTTCTGCTGTCGCTGTTTTTATTATAAGCTTTCTCTTGCCCACTATGCTAGAGTTATTAGCTTTTATGCCACTTGAGCCGTGGCAGGGCTCGTACTTTTTTCCGCAAAAAGTACGCAAAAACTCGTCGCTGGATATTTTTAAAACAATGGATTGTGCCTCCCTCTTCAAATTTTTAAAAATATCGAAGGCGACATTTTTCGACATTGTACAGATAGACCTATTAGCACTATCCAAATAAAACGGCCTAGGTTGCGCAAGTCGTAAAGAATTGTCGATTACTTCTGATAAGCAATCAGACTTGTCTGAGCGAAGTGAGTTTGTCTTATTGCCAGAAATAAGAAGACAATTTAGCCGAGCAACCAAGCCTTGACCTTTTGGTTCCTTTTTTGTCAAGAGAAAAGGAACTGGCCCTGCCACGGCTACAGAGCGGCATAAAAATCTATTACAGTTAAACCCTATAAAGTCTGTAGATGTTCCGAGAAATCGGAACAGGTCCTCCACTACGGTCCCCGATGCATCGGGACACAGCGACATGACGGGACAACGTGGGCTTACATCACTACTACCATCACTATTACCACTGCATACAGCAGTAAAAATAATACCGAAAAATAAAGAATACATTGTTGCCATGATGTCAATTGATTAAAATGTGAACGAAATTGTTGTCTAAACGTTTTGAAAGGGCGCCATAGGAGTTCCTGCATCCAGAAGCTGATATATACGGAGAGCCAGGCGACGATTAATCCGAAGATCAATAAAGTGATTATTCCGCTGTCAAGTAATCCGGCGGTAGGATCGAGTAGGGATAAAATCGAAGCGACTAATAACCAAATGCTAAATAATAGTATAATGCCGATGGTCATTTTTTCGCGTAGCGAGAGTTCTTCGTGCCAGCCCTGGGCCAGCCATGAAGGAGATGATGTGGTATGCATGTTTTTAAGTTATATGGTTAAGGAAGTTATCTAGTTAACTTGTTAACAAGATCACTGGATAACTTCCTAACTTTTTTATCTTACAATTATCGTTGCACTATCGCTCCAGTCGCCGGCGCCATGTTGGTTTACGGCACGCACCTGAAAGAGATAGCGTACCCCTGGTTCCAGTGGAGCAATGACGGTAATCCGTGAATCGGTCGTGCTGTTGCGGTCAGACCAGTTTTCTGGATCAGTACTTTTTGCATAACGGTACTCGTAGATGCGGACCTTCTTCTGCATCTGGAATTGTAGTCTGACCTGTCCGGATTGATTGGTGTCGAGCAGTCGTACGCCCTGTACTTTGGTAGGGGGCTGTGTCGCACTCGGCGCTGGGTTGGTCGGGAACCCCGAGCTAAGGAGTACGGACAATACCCCATTGGCCGTTAGGTTGACGTAATAGGAGAGCTTGGCCATGGTGTCTACCAGGATGGTGCGGCTTTCGTTTTTTAGGGCCGTGTCTTCGGGTGCTCCGCGTTTGCGTACTGCCGCCAGTTTGCCAATGAAATCATCCAATTGGGTCTGTACATCGGTTAGTGCAGGGCTAGGTGTTGCAAAATGTGTATTGCTATCCATAGCTTTTAGAATTGTCTGTACGGTGATGACCAGCTCATCATCTTTCATGCTTTTAAAGCCATTCAGGGCTCGGTGTGTAACTACCATAATCATTTTTTTATTGTTAAACCATATTGCTCTTCGGGGCGCGCTTCCCATTGATCTAAGGCAAACATAGGTGCGGTATGGAGGCTGGTTGGGGGACTGTCCGATATTGTCTCGGTCTTGTCCGATATTGACGCTTATTCGGGGCAGTATATATACAAAACAGGGTGTTTTGATAGTTTTTGGTCTAGCAAGATAAACTACAGAGTAGATGTATGCTCGGCATAAAGTAGGTAGTGCTGGGTAAGCTGTAGGATATTGGAAAGGAGCTAAGGATAGTTGTTCGCGTGGTTACTTTTTATTTAGAGAGGTTTCGGCAGAATACTCGTTTTGTATAGGTTTTGGGAATTAGGGTAGGGGATATAAGTGTATTTTCGCCTATGGTCTGCTAGATTGTTGGTCAAGATGTTATCTTGCTATAGCAAGTAGATGAGATGTTATGGGGTGTACAGATCTTGATGTATCTAGCGCATGGCTTGATACACCAAGATGGTAGCAGTTAGGCTGATTGGTCACATTAGAGGCGACCTCGTCGTTTGAGTTCGGCGATGATAGGTCCAAGGTCTTCTTCTTGATAGATGTGTATGTTGCCGATATGTTTGGGAACAAGTTTGCCCGTGGCAACATAACGGCTATAGGTTTTGTCGCTGATGCGTAGTGCCTTGATGACATCATCCTTGAAGTATACCTTGGCGGAGGTCTTGCTCACTAGCTCATTGCTGTTGTTACTGATGTTTTCAAGTAGGCTTAACATTTGTTTGGTGGTGAGGTACAATCGGTGCAAATAATCTTCCATAGTAGGTTCCTTTCTTAAATGGTTTATAAACTATTGGTTTGTTCCCAGTGATCAAAATCGTAGTGTATCTTTCGGTCGCCGATGGGGATAAGGATATCTATACCCTGTATCTGTATGGTATGGATCCCGATGTATGTAATATGGCTTATGTTGACAGCATAGGAGCGGTGACAACGTTTGAAATAGGCTTTCGGCAGGTATTGCAATAGATTGATTAACGGTTTGGCAACCGTGTATTGGGTCTGTTGTGATAGCCATATCTTGCATTCCATGCCATCGGCTTCAAGAAAGAGAATACGGTCTAGATTGATCTTGATTTTCTGTGGCCTACCGACAGGCCGTATGAGCAGATAATTGGAACGCTCAGTGATTACTGGATGTGATGTTGTTTGTCTCATGTATTGTTTGTTTAGTGATTCAGCCTGTTAATACTGAAGTTCTACTGCGAAGAAAAAACAGGCCGAGGGGGTGTAAGTTTAGGTAGGTATACATGATTCTCGAAATGGGGTTTCGAAAATGATACGTTGTGTTTAGGTTGAAATTAAGGGTGGTCATGGGGATGTGTTGCTTATTGGGAAAATTAGTTGTTTACTTAGTGATATTGTTGTAATTATACTGTCGTAACCAATAGTCAGAATAATGGAACAGGCTTTATTGTTATTGCGCAAGTTGCTGTTACCGTATGTGCAACGGAATGTGGAAACGGAATGGAGTGTGCTTTATGATGCCCTCATGCCAATACACTGCGAAGCGAAACAACGGTTGTTGACAAATAGGGGCGATATCTACTTTCTTTCCGAAGGTGTAATGCTCAAAGTTCATGGGACTACCGTGACACGCATTGTACAGCCAGGACAGTTAATGTTTGTCCCACTACAGTCGAAGGCAATATATTTTCAGACGCTTCGGCCATCGAGTCTCCTGTTATTATCGAGGGAGACATTATATACCATTATTGAAGATCATCCCCGTATGGTACGGGTGTATGATAGTCTTTTGGACCTTTGGCACGAACAGAGCAACGAAAGACTGTCGCTATTGGAAATGCAGAAAGCAGAACGTATAGCCCTATTTAAAGCGTCTTACAAAGCGGTCTATCCTTATATGGGCCGTAGGGATATCGCCAGTTATCTATCAGTGAGCGAAGAGTACCTCCGGAAGCGTATCTAAAATAGATGGATTCAGTATGTTTCATAGCTTTAATAGGTTAATACAATCAAATATAGATTTTTTTGGCAGGTATCGATGTGCATTTTTTGATTGAAGATGTGCGGATTTTGATGGATTAATACTGGGGGTAGCTGACACCATCGATATCATGTTTGTGAGAAGATATATCATGTGGTATAACCCAGCACCTTTTATTGGTAACTTGTGTTCTAATTTTGATAATTTATTTCTTAAACTATTTTGTTAGATGGAGCTAACTTTGTAAGTTTGTTGAGCTAAATTTAATAATGGAAGGTCTTATGGATTTTGTAATAGCACTGTTGGAAGAACATCAGGGGGATCTCGAGCGCGAGATAAGGGATGGCAATTTGATGAAGAGGAATTTGAAAATGGCTACGGCAAACCTCCAGCAGATCGGTCAATTGAAGAGAGCAATCAAAATATTAAAACAGAAAAATAAAAAACAATGAACATTACATTAACACTGCCCGAGCTACCTTATGATAGCGCTGCGCTCAACCCGGTCATCACGGCCGAAACTTTTGATTATCATTACGGTAAGCATCACGCGACTTATGTCAACAATCTGTGTGGGCTGGTCAAGGATACGCCCTGGGAAGAGGAGACTGTAGAGGCTATTGTCACCAAGAGTTTTGAAGAAGGAAATACAGCACTGTTCAATAATGCGGCACAGCATTGGAACCACAGTTTCTTCTGGAACTGCCTGTCGCCCGATGGAGGTGCGAAGCCCTCGGGAGCGATTGAGGAGTTGATTATTCGGGATTTCGGTGGTTTTGATGATTTTAAAGATAGCTTTTCCCAAACGGCAACTAAGCTATTTGGAGCGGGCTGGGCCTGGCTAGCACAGAATGAAGATGGAAAACTTGAGATCCTGGCGATGAAGGATGCCCATACGCCACTTACAGAAGGAAAGACACCTATACTCACACTGGATGTCTGGGAGCATGCGTATTATATCGACTATAGAAATGCACGCCCCAAGTTTGTAGAAGGTTTTTGGGAAGTGGTTAACTGGGATTTTGCAAATAGTAATCTAAGATAGCATGGAGAATAGCTGTATGAAACAGGTGGAAAGTCATTGGCAGACATTGACGGCATCGGCCAATTTATCTTTTGATCAAGGAGATTTTGAGCGGGCCCTGCCCCGGTATAAAGATGCTCATTACAGAGCCGAGGTACTGAATGGCCATATCGGAGACTGTATGCGATTGAAGATTCCATTCATACAGGTGTTCCTGATTTCTTGCAATAACCTAGCTTACACCTATGAGGCATTGCAGCGATATGAAGAAGGTGAGACAATGCTGAAACGGAGCATACATTACCTCTTTCATTTACTGCAAAGTGGGTACATACGGTTCAACGAAATCCAGAGTGATCTAAAGGGGGCAATAGCTACGTATGTCGACTATGTTAGAAAACTGGAAGATGGTGACGAGAAACAGGAGCAATTCATCAGCATGCTGAACGGACAGCTGGAAGAACATGATATAACAGGAAAAGAACAATAATAGGATGTGTAATTCAGTAAAAAAACTAATGGCTGGTCAACAGGGACAGTTGATACAGAAAGGGATATTATCCATAGGGGATAAGCTGCCTGATTTTGATAAGAAGGCTGTGGTCAATGTGGCCAATGGAATGGATATTACGACAATAAGCCAACGATATGCGCAGGAAGCGGACAAATGGATGGTGTTATTCTGGTGGCCTAAGGACTTCACTTTTGTATGTCCTACGGAAATCATAGAATTCGACCGTAAAAAGGCCGAATTCGACAAGCGTAATGCTGCCGTCGTCGGTGCTTCCACGGATACCGAATATGTGCATCTGGCCTGGCGGCAACAGCACCCGGGCCTTGCGGGGCTCCGTATACCAATGCTCGCCGATACGTCCAAGTCACTGGCCGGAGATATGGGGGTATTGGATGAGCAGGAGAGGGTAGCTTACCGGGCTACTTTTATTATTGATCCTAAGGGAATTATTCAGTGGGTGGCTGTGTATCCTATGAATGTGGGACGCAATGTAAATGAGGTATTACGTGTACTGGATGCGTTGCAGACAGAAGAACTTACGGCCTGCGGATGGACATTGGATCAACCGACGCTGACCGCAAAAATGAAGGGAGCGTATGCAGAATAGCGAGCTAAATATAGCATTTGTCAGTGATAGCGATATACCCGCAGGATCTATAAAAGCGGATAGTCTGTTGGTCCTGTCGGATGGGGCTCAGGCTAAACGTTTGGGCTTACCGTCAACTATGCAGGCTCGAATAGACAGGGCACTGTCGGGGGATAGGGTGGCTACCTTTACGGCATTTGTAGATCGGAATGTATTTATAGTGGTCGCACCGTACCGGAACCTGGAGTGTCTGCGCCTAGCTGGAGCGTCGGCTTATAAGCTACTCTATAAACATGGTGTCAACACGGTAGTGCTACGTGGACTAGCCGCCTTGAAAAGTAGCCAACGGTATGCGTTGCTGGAAGGTATGATTTTGAATAGTTATGTCTTTGATAGGTATAAAAGTAAAAAGGACCTATACGCCCTGACTGTGCAGCTGCCTGCGAAAAGATTTTCGGAAAGTGAGCTGAAGGAGCTGACGGTGCTGGGCAAAGCAATAGCGCTGACCAAAGATATGGTCAATGAGCCACCGAATTATATGAATGCACTACAGTATGGCAAAGAGGTAGAGGCTATGGGGCAAGAATTTGGTTTTGAAACCGAAGTCTTGCATAAAAATGAGATAGAAGCATTGGGAATGGGAGGATTGCTGGCCGTAAATAAAGGTTCGGTGACACCACCTACATTTAATGTGATGTGCTATAACCCCAAGGATGCTGTCAATAAGAAACCATTGGTACTGGTCGGCAAAGGGGTGATGTTTGATACGGGAGGATATTCGCTAAAAGTCGGTGGTAATATGATCAGCATGAAAAGTGATATGGCCGGTGGCGCAGCGGTATTGGGGATTATAGCGGCTATTGCTGGAAATAAGCTGCCTTATTATGTAATCGGATTGGTACCGGCCACCGATAATAAAATCGCTGGGGATGCACTGGTGGTAGATGATATTATCCAGATGATGGACGGATCTACCGTAGAGGTACAGAATACGGATGCGGAAGGGAGGCTGGTATTGGCAGATGCGTTGACCTATGTCAAACGCTTCGAACCCGAATTGGTGATTGATATGGCGACCTTAACAGGAGCCTCTGCAGCGATAACCGGTCCGTACGGTATAGCTGTACTGGGCAACGATCAAGAGCGTATAGATCAGTTGAAAGCAGTAGGCGAACAGGTGTATGAGCGTTTATTACAATTGCCACTATGGAAGGAGTTCAGAGATTTGCTGAAATCCAATGTGGCCGATAGAAGCAATCTGGGTGGGCCGATAGGTGGAGTAAGTACTTCGGCTATCTTCCTGGAACATTTTACAGACTATCCATGGATTCATCTCGATATCGCCGGAGCGGCTTTTGTCAAAGATGCAAAAGGCTATCGACAGAAAGGTGCTACTGC
>JBEBQJ010000165.1:0-10929 GCA_040395455.1 Sphingobacterium yanglingense
GTTGGATTCTATTACACGTCTTGCAAGTGCTTTCAATAAAGTAGCAAGATATTAGGGTAAAATTTTGTCTTGAGGTGTGGATGCTAATGCATTGCATAAGCCTAAGCGTTTCTTCGGAGCTGCTCGTAATATAGAAAATGGAGGTTCATTAACTATTTTGGCGACGGCACTTACAGATACAGGTTCTAAAATGGATGATGTTATCTTTGAAGAGTTTAAAGGTACGGGTAATATGGAACTACAATTGGATCGCAAGCTTGCTAACAAGCGTTTATTCCCTGCTATCGATTTGACAGCTTCAAGTACGCGTCGTGATGATTTATTGATGGATAAGGATTCTCTACAACGCTTATGGGTGTTGAGAAACCATCTTTCGGATATGAATTCTACGGAAGCAATGGAGTTCTTGTTGCAGCAATTGAGAGGAACGCGTTCCAACGAAGAATTTTTGATTAGTATGAATGGATAATCCGTATTAAATTGATATTTTTAAGCCATCTAGTTTTAGATGGCTTTTTTTGTAAAGATTGTTAATATATACGATGAAAAAATATATTCCGAATACGATAACTTGTTTGAATCTTTTTAGTGGTTGTATAGGCATTTTGTTTGTTTTGAAAGGTGAATATACTTTGGCTTTATACTGCGTCTTAGCATCTGGTGTATTTGATTTTTTTGATGGTATGGTAGCAAGGTTACTACATGTCAAATCATTGATTGGTAAGGAGCTGGATTCTTTGGCCGATATGGTGAGTTTTGGCTTTTTGCCTGGAGCTGTTATGTATAGTCTACTGTTGCAGGCTACTGATAATGGGTATATTCCTTACCTAGGCTTTTTGATTACGGTTTTTTCTGCATTACGATTAGCTAAATTTAATCTAGATGAGCGTCAGACTTCGGACTTCATCGGAGTCAATACTCCAATGAATACATTCTTGATTATTTCTTTACCTTTTCTAGCGGCATCGTATCCTTTGTTGATCGGAAATGTTTACTTTTTATTGGTGCTTACGTTGACTTGCAGTTTGCTGCTGGTGTCTGAACTTCGTTTATTTTCTATGAAACTTAGTTCATTAAGTTGGGCAGACAATAAATTTAAATATCTTTTTTTGATTGTTTCTTTAATAATGGTCTTACTGTTCAGGATTATGGCGGTACCTGTTGTTTTTGTCCTCTATATCGTGTTGTCTTTGCTTCATTTCCGGACAGATAGTAAGGTGTAATCTCTTAACAGTAGCTGTGCTCTTGTATGGTGGATTCGATTTTGTCTACCCACAGTTTGGCTATGGCTGCTAGTTCGTATTTTTCTTCTTGGGCGAGTTGTATCATGATTTGACTTAGGGTTTGGTGCATTTGTAGGTATTCGGGGAACTGTCCATATATGTCTTTAAAGTCATTTAGAATCTCAATCATGTGACAGTAGATTTCGTACTCAACAAATTTATGTTGGTGGCAAATATTGGCATTTATCCAATCTTGTTCGGATTGAAAACCGCTTTTGATATGGAGGTCGCAAGCGGTGTTGAAGTCCTTCCTTGTGTGGGCAAGTTCTTCCTTTACACTATCTTTTTTAATAAGGAGATTCTCGAAAATTGCTGACAATCTTTCTTGTAGCTCCGCTTCTTTTGATATCAGTGCCATAAGTGTTTTCGGTCATTTGTATCTGTGTAATTAGGTAACAAACTGATTTGGTGTTTGTTTTGTTTTTTTGTTTGTCTTCTTGTCGTTAATACGTATAGCTGAGTCCAAAGGTTGGAAATGCCTTTTTTATTGCTTTTGAATCATTAATATAGGTGCCTTTTACTGATGCAGTGAATAAGGGAAAGTTGTATTTAAATAGATTGAAGTCTATGTCTATCCCCAAGCTGTTTGATTTAGGCGTGAAGCTAGCCCTATGAATGTTTTGGTAGTTGGCAGATAGACGAGCCCGTATTCGTTTTATGTAGGCAATCTGGCCTAAAGATAGGTCCGGGTAGCTAATAGGGAGTCTGTAGTCAAACAACAGCGTGTTTTTTACCTTTTCGTAGGGGATGTAGGAAAAGCCTTCGATAGTTGGGATATCTTGGGTATAGATGTATCTGCCCGAGGTAGATTGCATGCCGTACCGTACTTGTAAGCTGTGGTTTAATGCTAATCCTGGGAAGTAAAAGCTGCTGCGTAATGACCAGATTCTTCCAGTTAGTTGATCTTCAAAAGGTAGATGGCGGAATGTGAAACTGATATTCTGTCCCCATCTTGGCATGATATCCATTGTCGCTCTACGTGAGTTACGATTGAAGTAAACTTGGTAATTGAGCGGGAATGCGATGGCGTCATTGAAGTTGGTTAAGTTGCTTAAGCTTACGTTATACCTCTTGAGATAGGATGTTCCAAAATTGAATCCGTAAGAATATATGGTGTTGCCCCGGTATTTGCTGAAGGGTAAGCTGATGTCAAGTGAGGTTATGCGTTCTCTCCAGTCAAAGGGGATGCTCTTTGAATTGTTGGTCTGTGCGGAGCCAATCTGACCTTTGTCGGTGTAGGATAAGGTAATCTTTGGAAAATACTTTTGATACGATAGTGACGCGGAATAGATGCTTTTTTGGATATCATTGTCATATTCATATCCTACCCTTAAGTCTGTGGTATTGAGAAGGTCGTTGGAAATCCAGAAGATACCAGGTTTTAGGTTGTTGAAATTTTCGAAGTCATTTCCGCTAAGTGTTAGACTATGGAAATTAAAACTGTTTTTGAAGGCTTTGTAGTCTTTGATTGTGTATTCCGTCCTGATAGAGGTGTCTATTTGGTTATTATGTACTCTGTTTAGGCTTTGATTGCTATAGATTGCTTCTATCATGTGAGGCTTAATAGATTGTTCTTTAAGTTGGGATAAAGCAATATTGCGTATCTGATATCCCTTTGGGGTATAATCATTGTACCATAGTGTATCCGCGTGTAAGGAAGGGTTGAAGGCTCCAAAACGACTGTCCGTTAGTTTTGTTATTTCTCCTTTTTTCCATCTAAATAGATCGTCTTTATTACCATAGTTAGCTTTAAATATAATGGCATCTTGGTCGAAAATGGGTCTTTCTATTTGGGCATTTGACCAGTCAAGTAGTGGTGTTAGGCTTTTTGTCTGTAGATCTATCTGCATCAAATTAGTGCCTTCTTCGCTAACAGCTATAGCTATTAAATGTGTTCCGTCGGTGTTGAACTGGGGTTGTTGAAGATGTAGTCCTACAGGTAAAATGAGGGAGTCAATTTTTTTGGAAGAGGCAATATCTAGCCATACTAGGGAGGTTCTATTGGCGAGATCTACCTCGATACAGATGATTTCTTTTTGATTTGGAGCGATGATGGGCGTGTAGTAACGGCTGTTTTTACTAAGTGTTTTTTTCTTTTTGCTGGCCATATCGTAGACCATGACTACGTTGTAAGTCTGTTTTTCAAACCTTGCATCTTTACGGTATTCGTCCCAGGTGATGAGCTGTTCCCGTAAGTGAAAATAGGGCATAAGTTGCATGCCTAAAGTTAAAATTGTGTTGTTGGTGGGATTGCTTTTTTGATTCGTTTGAACAATTCTGGCTGTTCTTTGTGGACCTTCTTGTAGTGCAAAAGTAGCTTGTTCGTTAGTTTGTGGTAGCAGGTAATTGGTCGGATATCGGTCAGTTTTTTCTGAGATATCGGTGTCGAAAAGCACTGAATCAGGAGTCCATCTCTTGGCCAAATTTGCCATTGTTAGCTTGAAGATAGCGTTGGATTTTAGTCCATAATTCTTCTTCAAGCTGCGTTGGAAGTTAAAAGGTCGGAGTAGTTTTCCGTTCATTTCGGCTAATATTTTGCCATGGATTAAAGAGTCTTTTTGATGAAGTTCGCTATTTATAAAGTAACCAATTGTATAGAAACTTGGGACTATATCTTTAAAAGACCCATGAACATATTTGTTAAAATCATAAGTTCGTCCGGTTAAAATATCTGTTCGGATAGGCATTTGCCAAGAGGAGAGTCGGCCTCTTCCTCCTTTAGAAAATAGTGTTTCCTGAAGGACGGCGTCCCCTTCGAAGTACCAGCCGGGGAGGTTCAATCCGAATAGTGCGAGGGCTAATTGTTCGCCAAAAGGAGCTCTTATTTTACCTGTCAAATTGTCAAATTGAGCGATGTGTCTTGATTCGTGGAGCGCCAGATTGGGCAGCCATTCTTGGTTGTCAGCAATAGCCGAAGGTGTAGAGTAGATCTCTGATTTACGTGGGGCTAACTGCACAAAGCCGTTTTGTTGTATGTGGTTTTGTTGAACTATGATATTGATGAAACGTGATTTTCTTTCTAAATCGGAAGAAGTGTTTTGTATATATTGGCTGATATCATTAGCTAGCTTCGGTGCACTGGGGCTAAACTCGCTAGGGAAGATAAGCCGGAATTGGTCTGTCGTGATTTGCTTCCATTTTACCTTATAGTGAGCCTGACTGTAATCAAAAACCTGGCTATAGAGTATATAGAAATTTATGGTTAATATAAAAGTGAGTAATGATTTGATTTTCATTTAGTAGCAATTGATTAATAAGATGAATTTCTTTATTGCTAAAAATAGTAGCAAACTAATTAGTTGTTGTGTTTTGTGTTTGTTTAGTTTAATAAACTTAATGTGTTGATTTTTATTGGTTAAACTTCTTTTGTTTAAACTTTTTTTTGTTTTTTTTTATATTCAAAAGTTGCTTTTCATGCCTTTTGAAGTATAGCAAAATGCTGTTGTGCATACAGCTACTAAAGTAGTGTTTTTTTATTAACTCAGTATTAGGTTTGTTGTTTTTGAGAAAGTCATCGGCGGTGAGACTTTAGGCTTTAAAGGTAATGTGTTTCTATAAGGTGAGGAATGTGCTTTCCTTTCTAAGGGGACTTTCGTTTTGGACGAAGTCTTCCTTTTAATGTTATTAGGTTAAGTGTCTCGTGCTGTCAGTTCAACAAATGCATATTCGGTTTTTATTTTATCAGATGAGGTGATTTTTATTATTTTAATAAGATGTGACATAATGTCTTTTTTTTGGATAGTGTCTGTTTTGAATTTGGATGTAAATCGAGCAAAAAAAAAGATTATATTTTTCGGTATAAAAAGGCGACTTTTGCAAACGTACTTAAAACCACTGTCTGGTGTTTGATAGGTGCACACTAATTAACATACTCTTTCAAAAGAAGTAAAACATGTAGGATAAATATCGGAGGCAATATGGAAGAATTGGAAATGCAGGTCGTGCATGTAGAACAGCTAATTGAGGAAGGTAATCTGGTCGCGCTAGAGGACTTTCTGAATGAACTTAATATTTCTGACGTCGAGGAATTGATCGACGAACTTCCCGAGCACGGTGCACTTTTTTTGGAAACCTTAAATCTAAAACGAGCTGTCAACGTATTCCGTATTTTAGACTTTCCGACGCAAGAGCGTATCTTCAAAAAATTACCAGCTGCAAAGGTCCGGGAGATTATTAACGAGATGCCTCCCGATGACCGGACTTCGTTTTTCGGAGAGCTTAAGGGGGATGTTGTAAAACGTCTTATCATTATGCTTTCTCCAGAGGAGCGAAAGGAAGCTCTTTCGCTGTTGGGGTACCCTGAAGATAGTGTGGGGCGACTGATGACGCCTGACTATATTACGGTGAAAGCACACTGGAGTATTACGCGTATCTTAGATCATATCCGTCGGTACGGAAGTGCATCGGAAACTATTGATGTGCTTTATGTGATCGATTCTGAAGGAAAGCTAATTGATGATATTCGAATCAAAGATATTCTATTGGCCGATCCAGAAACACGGGTTGGCGAGTTGATCGATAATCGCTTGATTTCTTTAAATGCGAACGATCCGCAAGAGGAAGCTGTTACGGTCTTCCGGATGAATAATAGAGTCGCTCTACCGGTGGTGGATGAGCAGGGGATTATGTTAGGTATTGTGACAATCGATGATATACTTTGGGTGGCTAACGAAGAGTATACCGAAGATATGCAACGTATCGGTGGTACGGAGGCATTGGACGAACCTTATTTGGATGTCTCGATTTTACATTTGGTTAAAAAACGTGGTGGCTGGCTTGTCGTTTTGTTCTTGGGGCAATTGTTGACTGCTACCGTAATCGAGCAGTTTGAAGGGCAACTAGAGAAGGCTGTTTTTTTAATGGTGCTCATGCCGCTGATTATGTCTAGTGGAGGTAACTCTGGTTCACAGGCTTCGACATTGATCATTCAAGCAATGGCAATGGGAGAGGTTACGTTGTCAGATTGGTGGCGTGTCATGAAACGCGAGATTATTTCAGGATTGTTGCTGGGTATGATACTAGGGGGTCTAGGGTTTGTACGTGTCGCCGGCTTCGAGGCATTCTTGAATGCTTATGGCGAGTATTGGATATTGGTTGGGCTGGTAGTGAGTCTTTCTTTGGTTGGGGTGGTTATGTGGGGGTCGCTCACTGGATCGATGCTGCCTTTTATTCTAAGACGCTTAGGGGCCGATCCTGCAAGTTCGTCTGCACCGTTTGTATCGACCCTAGTTGATGTCACAGGATTGATTATTTATTTCACTATTGCCAGTCTTATCTTGGGTGGTATTTATTTATGATAAAAAATCTGATTGGATTTGAGGAAGTTGCGAATTTGTGCTTAAAAATATTTGCAAAGACAAATTAAACTTCCGATAATTGCATCACCGAAAGGGAAAACAACATAAGATTCCTGAATAGCTCAGTTGGTTAGAGCATCTGACTGTTAATCAGAGGGTCGCTGGTTCGAGCCCAGCTTCAGGAGCAATGTTTGTAAAGCCATCAACACAAGTTGATGGCTTTTTTTATTACCATTTCCAAGCAAGAATTCGCGAAACTTTTTGACCCTGTTGCATAGGGATTATTTCTATAGCAGCAGCTTTGTGGTATTCGAGTATGGCGACCAATGGTTTGATGTGGTCTTTGCTTGAGACAAGAGTTGTTACCCAGTTAAGGTGTTCTTTGAGCTGCATGCTCTCGTAGATTAGTTTTGAGATGAAAGCTTTTTCCCCTCCGGGATACCAAAGTTCATTAGGGTGCCCTGAGAAGTTTTGAACAGTAGGCGTTTCTTTGGCCTTGTGTAGGTTCTGGAATTTTTTAGAGCTTACTTTCCAATTATCTTCACGGGATTTAAAAAAAGGAGGGTTGCACATTACGGCATCGAATCTGTCTTTTTCAAATATTATACCTTGAAGGATCTGCTCTTTGTCGTCTTGAAATCTCAGTTGTATTTTCTTTTTGAGCCAGATGTTTTTATTGACGTTTATTTCGGCACACTGAATAGACTTGGGGTCAATTTCTGTAGCGATAAAATCCCATAAATATTCTTGTGCGCCTATAAGTGGATATACAATGCTAGAGCCTGTCCCTATATCTAAAACTTTAACTTTTTCACCCGTTGGAATTTGACCATTATTGTCTTTTGCTAGGATGTCAGCAAGGTAGTGTACGTAATCGGCTCTTCCTGGGACGCCTGGACATAGGCTGTTTGGACTAATTTGCCAGTTTTTAATTTTATATTCATTCACAAGCAGAGCTTTGTTTAGCTCGAAGATGGCTTTGGGGTTAGCAAAGTCTATGCTTTGTGTGCCGAAATCGTTGGTAAATACAAAGGCAAGAAGAGCCGGGTTGCTTTTACACAGTTTGTCCATCTGGTAGCCATTGCGATGTTTGTTGCGGGGATGTAGTTTTGAAGGAGTAGCGCCTTTTTGAATCATGTTCATTTACTGTTGTTGAAAGAACAAAGGTACATTTGTACGTCTATTAAATAGCATGTAAAGGTAAAATTAGTATATATCTGTGGCTTTTTTCTGTCCGATATTCGCTAATGCCAAGCATTTTATCTATGTTTGGACATTCATTAAGTAACGTAGATGGGTTTACATGTAGAACAGTGTAATTGTACATACTGTATGTTGACGTGTCTAAAGCATTAACAAATTTTAAAATCATAATTGTAGATGATTAATATTACTCTTCCTGACGGTTCAGTACGTCAGTATGAAAAAGGGACTACTGCTATGCAGGTAGCTCTATCTATCTCCGAAGGTTTAGCACGCAATGTATTAGCAGCAGAGGTAAATGGCGAAGTGTGGGATGCATCCCGTGCTATCGATACGGATGCTGCTGTCAAATTGTTGACTTGGAATGATGACAAAGGTAAATCTACTTTTTGGCATTCTTCGGCGCACTTGTTGGCAGAAGCATTGGAAGAATTGTATCCAGGTATTAAGTTTGGAATTGGCCCTTCTATTGAAACAGGATTCTACTATGATGTAGATTTTGGAGATCAGGTGTTTTCTTCTGACGATTTTAAGCAGATTGAAGATAAAATGCTTGAATTGGCCAAGAAGAAAGAGGTGTTCGATAGAAGAAGTGTTTCTAAAGCGGAAGCACTGGCTTATTTTGAAGATAAAGGAGACGAGTACAAGCTGGACTTGATTAAAGATCTAGAGGATGGATCGATTACCTTTTATTCGCAAGGTAACTTTACAGATTTATGTCGAGGTCCACATATCCCGAATACTGGTTTTATCAAAGCTATTAAGCTGACCAACGTTGCTGGGGCCTACTGGCGTGGAGATGAAACAAGAAAGCAGTTGACCCGTATCTACGGTGTTACCTTCCCGAAGGCATCGGAACTTTCGGATTACCTCAAGTTTATTGAAGAGGCTAAGAAGAGAGATCACCGCAAGCTGGGTAAGGAGCTGGAGCTTTTTGCTTTTTCTGAAAAAGTGGGTATGGGATTGCCGTTATGGTTGCCTAAGGGAACTGCTTTAAGACAGAAGCTAACAGACTTCTTGCAAAGAGCACAGCTGAATTCTGGCTATGAACCTGTAATGACTCCACATATTGGGCACAAACAGCTCTATATCACTTCAGGGCATTATGAGAAGTATGGTGCGGATTCTTTCCAACCGATAAAAACACCGGTAGAGGGAGAAGAGTTCTTGTTAAAACCAATGAACTGTCCTCACCATTGTGAGATATATAAGACTAAGCCTCGTTCGTATAAGGAATTGCCGGTTCGTTTTTCAGAGTTCGGAACGGTATATCGCTATGAACAATCTGGTGAGCTTCATGGCTTAACTCGTGTTCGTGGGTTTACACAAGATGATGCCCATTTATTCTGCCGTCCTGATCAAGTGAAGGACGAATTTAAGAAGGTTATCGATTTGGTTCTTTATGTATTTGGGGCGTTGGGCTTTAATGAATATACAGCACAGGTTTCTTTACGTGATCCAGAGAATAAAACCAAATATATCGGTTCGGATGAAAACTGGGCTTTAGCTGAATCGGCTATTATTGAAGCTGCTGCAGAAAAAGGATTGCCAACTGTCGTTGAATACGGTGAAGCCGCGTTTTACGGTCCTAAACTAGATTTTATGGTTAAGGATGCATTGGGCCGTAAATGGCAATTGGGTACAATACAAGTTGATTATAACTTGCCAGAGCGCTTTGAATTGGAATATACAGGAAGCGATAACCAAAAACATCGTCCAGTGATGATTCATCGTGCGCCGTTTGGTTCTATGGAAAGATTTGTAGCGGTATTGATCGAACACTGCGGTGGGCAGTTTCCGTTATGGCTTGCTCCTGAGCAGTTTATAGTTTTACCCGTGTCAGAAAAATATGAAGATTATGCGCAAAAACTTTTGGAATCGCTAAATAATTCCGATATTCGCGGTCTAATCGATCTCCGTGACGAGAAAGTAGGACGTAAAATACGTGATGCTGAAGTTAAAAAATTGCCTTACATGCTGATTGTAGGGGAAAAGGAGATGGAAAGTGGCACAGTTTCTGTTCGTAAGCATGGGTCAGTGGATTTGGGTTCAATGACGTCTGATGAATTTAGAGATTTATTAATAAAAGAAATAACCGTTTAAAATTTTAAACATTTGGCATTAAAAAGACCTAGTGGTCCTAGACCACCGATGAGGAAAAAAGAACCGGAGCACCGTATTAACGAATTTATACGTGTGCCTGAGGTACGTTTAGTTGGGGATAATGTTGAGCCAGGGGTATATCCTACCCGCAAAGCGTTAGAGCTGGCCGATGAATTGGAGCTAGATCTAGTCGAGATTTCTCCGAATGCTGTTCCTCCTGTTTGTAAAATTGTAGACTACAGTAAGTTTATCTACGAGCAGAAGAAAAAGCAGAAGGAAATTAAGGCGAATGCCAAACAAACAGTTATTAAGGAAATTCGTTTCGGTCCGAATACGAGTGAGCATGATTTTGAGTTTAAATTAAAACATGCTATGCGGTTTTTGGAAGCTGGAGAGAAAGTCCGTGCTTATGTACACTTTAAAGGGCGTGCCATTGTCTTTAAAGAGCAAGGAGAGATTTTGTTGTTGAAATTTGCGCAAGCCTTGGAAGATTATGGGAAAGTAGAATTACTTCCCAAATTGGAAGGTAAACGTATGTTCTTGACATTGGCTCCAAAAGGTGCTAAGAAATAAGAGTATTCTAACAGATTGATATAAATATTAAGTATTATGCCAAAAGTAAAAACCAATTCCAGCGCAAAGAAACGTTTTAAAGTGACTGGAACAGGTAAGATTGCAAGAAAAAGTGCTTACAAAAGCCATATCTTGACTAAAAAGACTACTAAACAAAAACGTAATCTTACGCAAACAGCTTATGTTTCTGATGGAGACTTAGGTAATGTAAAACGTATGTTAGTTCTTGGAAAGTAATCCTTTCTTAACAAAAAACAATATTTTTTGACCGGGTATAGGGTTGTAAGATTGCTGAAAAACGTAACACCTTTTACCAAATTAAATTTTAATAATTATGCCACGTTCGGTTAACGCAGTTGCTTCGAGAAGAAGAAGAAAAAGAATTTTGAAATTAGCTAAAGGCTATTTCGGTTCACGTAGCAAAGTATATACTATTGCTAAAAATACAGTAGAAAAAGGTTTACAGTACG
>JBEBQJ010000166.1:0-10810 GCA_040395455.1 Sphingobacterium yanglingense
ATAATAAGAACATGACAAAGAACTATGGAAAACAGATAAAAGACGATGCCAAATACGAAGCATTACGTCGTGAAGGGGCCAGCAAAGAAAAAGCTGCCCGCATTGCCAATTCGCCCGGAGCCAGTAAAAAAGGAGGTAAAAGTAGCCCAATGGAAGAACGTACCAAAAAAGAACTCTTAGAAGAGGCTAAAAAAATCGGTATCACCGGACGGCATGACATGGACAAAACAACATTGATCAATGCCATCCGAAACCACTAATTGCTCCACAGCGGACAAAGCTATTGTAGCGAAACAGGCCCTGCAAGAAGCAGGGCTTCGCTATGTTTCCTGCGATGGCAAAGGCTACTCCCGCGTAAGACGTGGTTCTGGCTTCGCCTATATGGACCTTCAGGGCAGGCCCTTAAAAAACGAAAAGATACTTCAGCGTATACAGACATTAGTCATCCCGCCTGCCTGGCGAGATGTCTGGATATGCTCCCTACCGAACGGCCATATCCAGGCTACCGGGTTGGACGCACGCGGCCGAAAACAGTACCGCTATCATCCACAGTGGATTGCCTTACGCAACAAGACGAAGTTCAACAGCTTACAAGCTTTTGGAAGAAGGTTATCCGATCTCGACAGACGTATTTTAAGGGATCTTAAGCGGCCTGAACTATCGAAAACACATGTCTGTGCATTGGCTTTGGCTATTATGAGCAAAACCTACTTTCGCGTAGGTAATGACATCTATGAGAAAGAAAACAAATCATATGGTCTCACTACGCTCCGAAACCGGCACTTAAAACAAATTTCTCCACAGAAAGTCTTTTTTAAGTTTATCGGCAAAAAAGGAATTCAGCAACAAAGTTACCTCAGAGAAAAATCACTAATCAAGCGGCTTAACAAAGTAAAAGAAATTCCCGGACAGCGTCTCTTTCAATATTATGATGAGCATAAAAAAGCTACCCCTCTGGATTCAGGAGATTTGAACCAATACATCAAAGAGGTTATGGGCGAGGATTTCACCTGCAAGACCCTTCGCACCTGGTATGCTAGCATACTTGCCCTCTATTACCTCCGTCAAACGTCAATCCCTACATCAGAGCAAAATCGAAAGCATCTGCTCTTGACAGTAATTGATGGTGTAGCCGAGCAACTTGGAAACACACGATCTATAACCCGTAGCCATTATATCCATCCACATATTCTAAACACCTACCTGTCTGGAGGGCTCGATTCTTGGATTTCCCGCATGAACAAGCGCCCCCTAACTCCCACTTCCGATCCCTCTTATAAACGTAAACTTCTACAACTGCTATAATCCTCCATGAGAAATCAGTAGCCTCACTCGTTTTACAGAGAATCCTTTAGCGTATCCGTACTATCTTGATTTGTCGAATCCAAAGTCCCATACCTCAATTCATCTGTAGGGTTCAGATTATACCTTGATTTGTCCGACTCCGTAACAGGACCTGGGGTTCCATTGGTATCTTTTTGGGGTCCTTTACAACCCGTCAACCATATAACACTCGTTATCGCGATTAGAAAGTAACTGCTTCTTTTCTTCATGGCATTTCCTTATTGATTTACTTTCAATAACAGGTCAAAAGGCGATTCGTTGCCCTCTGTGAACGATTAGCGTACTAATACTCTAAACGTAATAGTGGTAAATACCCGATAGTTATTATATTACAACAAATCAATTGTTCAACTGTTATCCTGAGGACAACAACATACGCCATACATATTAAAATACTCTCTGTTTCTATTTACCGAGATTAAAACAATATATATCAACATTTTACGTTTAAACTGAAAACTTAAAAGTCCGAAAGCGTCTTTATGAAAACAACTGTACAGCAGGTTGATATCAACTCTTTGCAGCAATTTGGCAATCTTATCATTACAGATTATGACTTAGATATAGTCGCAATAAGCGATTCGGTACAATCATTCACCGATATAAACGTACAAAAGCTATTGGGACGTCCCCTTGCCAATCTTTTACATAGCCTTTGGGGCGACAACCATCAAAAATTTCTGGCGACCATCCAAGCGCTCATTGCAAAAAAAATTCCCAGTCAGGTATTTTCAAAAAAAATAAACAAACAATACTATTATTTTAAACTCAACCTTTATAAGGGCTTTGTCTATATCGAGTGGGAAGAGCAGCAACGTAAGCATATTTCTGTGTCCCGCATGAATGAACTAGGCTTTCTTTTCGACGAAATCTATGTCAATAACTGGAACTTTCTATGCAAAGCTTTACAAAAACTATTAAAGTTTGAACGTGTTTTTGTGCTCCAGATTCAGGAAACAGGTCAAAGCAGTGTTATAGCCGAGTGTCTAAAAGCAGATAAGCCCTCATTCTATGGTAAAGAGTTTGCCCAAAACTTCTTTCCGGCAGAACTCACTCCTTACTACAGAAGCCTATCCTATCGTTACATCCCCAATCTAGACAAATTGGGTCAGAAACTCTATAGCCTCGACCCCAGCATACATCTACTCTGTAGCCAACTAGCGGTTCCCCCCGAACTACATGAAATCTATCTCAGGAGTATTGGTGTGAAGGCAGCTCTCTTTTTCCCTTTATATTTAGAAGGTAGTTTTTGGGGACTTGTAATTGCCCACCACCCTAAGGCCAAGAAAATCGACCTTCAACAACGTAAACTATCTACCTTCATTATCCAGAGTGCGATGAGTAAGTTTGAAAACTTGTTTAAACAGGGGCTCATTGACGAAAACCAACAACTCTTGGAAGCAGAATCAATCTTAAAACATTCTTTGGCCAACAACAAAACGGTTAATTGTGCGCTCGTTCAAAACATGGAGTTGCTTACCAACATGGTCAAAGCTGACGGTTTTGGCATCTATAATCAGGGAGACGCTTTCTTTCATGGGAATGTCCCCCATACTGACCTCTTCTACAACATAGTGGATTACTTAAAAATCGTAAGCAATAAAACCCTATTCAAAGATTATAATTTCAAATTAAATCACGGTTCCCATTTCTGTGAAGCACTTCCCTTCGCGGGGCTACTCTACTATACCCTAGGTCTTGAAAAAGACTACTACCTCATCTGGTTCCGCAAAGAGCACGATAGTAAAATTGTCCAACTCGACCTCGACAAACAAAACGGCAGTACACAGATACAAACTTGGGAACAATCTATTTACGACTCTACCCTTCCTTGGGACGAGAGTGACTTAAAGTTTATCAACATGCTCCAGCAGACAATCAAGGAATCTATTGTCATCAAGTCTACCGAGAAACAGATGATAACTGATGAGTTACAACTCTTGAACAATGAGCTGGAAATGTTTACCTTCAGCCTCTCACACGATCTTAAGAACCCCCTTTCCATACTAAAGATGGGGTTGCAATTTTTAAAATCTGTCGGTCATACCCTTAGCCATGAAAAGAAAGAGGACTGGTTCCAAAACTTATCGGGCAGTGTTACCAATATTGAAGACATTATAAACAATATTGTGCTGGTCAGTCAAAGTAAGACAACAGCCATGGCTAAAGACCCGATTCCGATGTCCTACACCATCAAAAAAATATATCAGGACGCCAAGTTATTGCACCATGCCGCAAGCTGTCAGGTAGATTTTGGGCGGCTCTTACCTCTTTGGGGCGAAAAAAGTGCCCTGTATCAGATATTTCTCAATATCATCAATAATGCCGTCAAATACTCGAGCCAAAATCCAAAGCCCAAAGTTTATATCCATAGCAGTATGGACGAGCAACAGGTATGTTATAGCATCCAAGATAATGGTATCGGAATCCCAGAAGAAAACCTCCCACATATTTTTGATATTTTCATCCGCGCCAGCAACTCACACGCCTTTCAGGGCACAGGCGTTGGGCTCTCTCTAGTCAAGCGTATTATGGACAGACTAGGTGGCACCATTGAAATCCAGTCTACCGTAGGAAGTGGCACCACGGTCAACCTCTTATTCCCCATCAGCTCCCCCTTTCCAAATTCCATGTTATAACTAGAATCTGCTTTTTTATGAACCAATTCTCTAGCAGACTGTTCGCAGATTAAGTAATCCTATTTTTTACATAAAAAAGAAAAGCTATGGAAGAGAAAATGAGAGAATGCATAGAAAAATGCCTGGAGTGCGCCAATGCCTGCATGCGCTGTGCTACGTCCTGCCTAAAGGAATCAGAAATAGATATGTTACGCGACTGCATACGGCTGGATTTAGAATGTGTCGCAATCTGTAACGCAACTGCCAAACTTATGCAGCTAGGGAGTAACTATTCAAATACGATCGCGGAGCTCTGTGCGCAACTATGTAATGCCTGTGCCGAGGAGTGTGAAAAACACGCCGCGCATGGCATGGAACACTGTGCCGAATGCGCGCGTATCTGTCGGGAATGTGCGGACATTTGTATGTCCATGAGCACAGCAGCGTAATACCCTACAATAATCCTATTAAAGTTAATGAGCTCCAGCACTTCCGCTTTAATAGGATTTATTCTTCTTCCGTTCTGACCTCGGCTAGAGCGCCTAGCCATTGGCACAGATCCAACAGCAGGCTGTTACAGGTCGCCAAAATAATCTCTGCTGCTGTACCATAGAATTTCTTTTTAAAAATAACCTTCTCCTCTCCAAAAGCAAACGCATAATACACAGTACCTATGGGTCGTCTCTGTTTAGGATTGTCAGTTTCATAAGCCAGTCCCGTCACGCTGACGTATACTGACTTTTGCGGCATTAATTTGCTTAAGCCATCCAATATCCGCAGCGTCACAACCGCCGATTCTGCACAATATTTATCTATCTTAAGAGGAGATACACCCAAAAGATTTTGTTTAACACGGTTATCATAACATACGACCGAGCCTAAATAATAATCACCACTATTTACCTCCATGGCAATCACCGCACTTAAAAACCCAGAGGTCATGCTTTCCACGCAGCTTAGCTTCCAGCCATTCTCTACGAACAACCTTCCACAATCCGCAAGGATCTGCTCATTGATTTGTTTATCCATATTCCTTTATAGCTAGTTATTCTTTGTTATAGACGACCTGTATCCTCGCTTTATAATTGCCTTCAAGTGATTATGCCAGGTTATAATATTCCCCACAATAAGCGCTTCCTTCATTCCTGACCGAAATCGTGTCTTCATAATGCGTTTTACCAACATATGACCGACCTCACCGCTCTCGTCAACCCTTGCCAATAAACGCATGGACAGAAAAGCAAATAAAGCAGCCAATAAAAAGAGAAAATTCCACTCATGCAGATATATCAATTTGGCGCTGGATTTCAATTCAGGCGATAGCCATTCTATCGACACCCGCAACTCACGGACTGAAAATATATCAGCCAACAATCCTCCTACAATCGGGCCTAATGCAGAAAAAATCGATGCTACTATATTTTTCATGGAGATAAATACTACTGCATCCTGTTTGGGGGCAAGTTTAAGTCCGATATTGGTCAAAGCAAGATTTACACCTGATGTAGAGACACCAGTGAAAATATGTAACACAAATAGCAGAATTATGTTCAATAGATCGCGGGAATAAATACCTACGAATATCCATAGCAAAATACTGACGATATATATCGGCGCCGTTAAAAATATAATACTTTTATTGCTATAACGGTCTGACAATCGGCCCCACAACTGCACCGTGAGCACACTAGAGATCTGGGCGACCACGCTCAAAACAATAACGAGCGTCATGGATAGCCCTAAGCTTTTCAACATAAATACCGTAAAAAATGGCACCGCCAAATTGATTGCAAATGTCCAAGCTCCGTTGAATACCAGCAACCTTCGGAAATTAGTGTTCCGTAAGGGGCTGAATAAAAGCTCTAACAAATTACCTTCGCTCCAAGTTGCCGATGGCTCAGGTGCCCTGGCCAAGAATAAACTACCTATTATCCCCACAGTTCCAGCGGTCACAAAATAAGCGCCATACAAAGCCATCAAGTAGGTTGGCTGATCTTTACCCACCCAATCAACCAAAAACGCCACGACCAAACTCAATACAATATTAGTAGCCTGCATATAACTACTCCTTTTCGAAAAATACCAGCCCAACCGATCCTCAGGCACTAAATCCTTAATCCAGGAATTCCAACTGGCACCACCAATTGAACTAAAAAAATAGTGTACAAACATCCCTGCCATCAACAGATAGATACTACTGGCCTGAGGCGAATAAAGCATCAGGCCGATTAATATCAACGGGAGCCGTGCCAATAATACCGCCCCCACCGTTATTATCTTTCTATTGGGATATCTGCGCATCCAAATAATAGACAACAGCTGCGCCACATTGGTCATTGTGGGAAATGCAGCAAGCAATCCAATCTGAAAATTGGAAGCCCCCAGAGCCAATGCTATAGCGATTAATAGGACGCCGCTACTCAAACATACCACCACCTCCGAACATATTCCGTCGATGATAACCATTTTTAGGCCCTTATCTACTTCTTGCTTCTGTAAGTGTAACTGAGGTCGAAACATAGCCATCTATTTGATCATAAACCCCTTTAACAGTTGCGTTCGCAATGAGTTGTCTCTCCTTCGGTGTTTCATTAAAAACAGGTAGATTTTACGTTATCGACTAATTAGCTCAGGTACTTTATCATTTCATTTAGGTATTTAACCCAACAACCAAAGCCCCGTCAAGGCGTTCATACAGCAAACATTTAAAACTAAAAACCCATGAACGTTTACACTACAATGTCTACCAAGAGACCAGGTCTCATCGTAGCAATTATGCTTACCAATAGTAATCCCGGCATGCCAGGAGAAGAAGAGAATATTCCTTATTCATCCCAAAAGACCGAAGAATCCAGTGGCCTATCACCCGATGAACACGAGGTTGAAAATTTACCACCAGAGCAGCCCGATGTTGATCCACTAAAACGCGAAAATCCGGACATTACAGAAAGTGACGAAAACGAGCCTATGGATCGGCCAGAAAGTGACCCATTAGAAGCACCTGTACCAGATATAGACGAAATCGAGCCAGACACGGACAGAGAGATTGACACCGATTACCTCCAAGAAGAGGAAGAGAATGGTGATGAGCAGGATAATATTGACCGGGATCCTACCATTGCACCAGGTACAGATCCCATGAAAACAGATAATTCACAAATCATTTAAGAAGCGAATAGCGGTGATTCCGTCACTGCTAACGCCTTTTGGTTACCATTAAAAAAGGAGCAAGCGTGCAAATTGAAATTCCAAGACCTCGAATCTTTACCTGGAACATCCACGGGTCGTATCTATACTATCTATCGCTGGGGGATTATATTATCTATATACCCTATGATGAGAAACGGAGCGAACGATATAATGGGCGCGGGACTACATTCCCTTTTTCCAACAATGTCATTGAAGTTCCTGTCCAGGAAGTTAAAAATATCACCTTCGATATCATCTTATTTCAATGTGATGAAAACTATCTAGTAGACCAGTACGAGATACTATCCGAACAACAGCGTGGGCTTCCTCAGATTTATATCGAACATGACCCACCTTGGGAACATCCTACCGATGCTATTCACCCCGTACAGGATAAGACAGTAAGCCTGGTACATGTCACTCATTATAATAAGCTGATGTGGAAAACCGACCTTCCTGATGTACGGGTCATTAGCCACGGCGTATCCACCCCTTCCGTACCCTATCAAGGCACCTTAAAAAAGGGGATTGTGGTCATCAACAATCTACCGAGCCGAGGTCGTATGTTGGGTTTTGACATATTTGAGGAAGTTCGCCAACATATCCCTTTAGATCTTGTCGGCATGGGGGCAGAAGAATTTGGTATTGGCGAAGTACTACATCCTCAATTACCCGCATTCATGAGCCAGTACCGGTTTTTCTTTAATCCCATCCGCTATACCAGTCTTGGCCTTTCCATTTGTGAAGCCATGATGATTGGCATGCCGGTCGTAGGACTGGCGACAACGGAACTGAGTACTGTCATAAAAAATGAAGTATCTGGATTTGTGCATACGGATGTAAGTTACCTTATAGACAAAATGCAGCTTCTGCTCGACGTGCCATCGGTAGCTTACGACATCAGCCATTCGGCGACGCAAAGCGCAAAGGAACTTTTTGATATCGATCGTTTTACACGACAATGGAAAGAACTATTTATTGAAAAAATAAAATTCTAAAAGAAGATGAAAAAGAAAATAGCATTTATTAGTGACCACGCGTCTCCATTAGCGACTCTAGGAGGAATAGATAGTGGTGGCCAAAATGTATATGTCGCGGAAGTAGCCCGTTATCTTGGTAGTAAAGAGCAGCAGATTGATATTTTCACAAGACGGGAAGATACAACCACTCCGGAAATTGTCGAGTTCTCTCCCAATGTCCGCGTTATACAGGTACCTGCAGGCCCCGCCGCGGTCCTCCCCAAAGAAGAACTTTATATGTATATGCAAGAATTTGCAGAGCATATGCTCCATTTTATCGACGAAGAGCAAATTGATTATGATGTAATACATGCCCATTTTTGGCTCTCGGGTATGGTCGCGATGGAAATAAAAAAAGAACTCGATGTCCCATTTGTCATTACATTTCACGCCTTAGGCATTGTACGGCGTCTTCATCAAGGTGCAGATGACAAATTTCCTTTACAACGCGAGCAAATAGAGCAGGATATTATGTGGCATGCAGACAAAATTATTGCAGAATGCCCCAATGACGTCAAAGACCTCATGCAATACTATCATGCGCCACAGGAAAAATTAGAAATTATTCCCTGCGGATATAATCCGGACGACTTTTACCCGATCGACAGGAAAACAGCATTAGCCCATATCGGATTAGCCGAAGACTGTGAATATATCCTGCAATTGGGTCGCATTGTGCCTCGAAAGGGAATAGACAATGTAATTGAGGCGCTTGCTAAGATACATGAATCATTTCCGCGTTTGCGGCTTATTGTTGTTGGAGGCAATCTGGATGACCTCAATCAGGATAGCGAGCTTGCCCGACTACAGCAATTGTCATTACAAGCCGGCCTAGGATCAAAAGTTATATTTACGGGGCAAAAGAGACGCGATGAACTCAAATATTATTATAGCGCCGCAGACATTTTTGTCACCACACCTTGGTATGAACCTTTTGGCATCACACCTTTAGAATCTATGGCGTGCGGGACGCCAGTGATCGGATCCGATGTGGGTGGCATCTCCTTTACTGTGCGCCACGGTGAGACCGGCATGCTTATTAGACCCCATAGCCCAGACCAACTGTCCGAAGCAATTAGAATACTTTACACTGATCAAGGCAAGCGCGAACAAATGGGACGATATGCGTTAAGTTACGTACAGAAGACATTTACATGGGCTCACGTCAGTGAACAAATCGATTCCCTATATAATCAGGTCCTTCCGATACACCGGCAGCATAAAGTCCTCAATCAGCTCAAGAAAAACTTCCACGAGGCCTCCCAAACTTTTATACGCTCGGCCGATTTGTTGCCCAGCCAGATAACCAAGGTCGCACAGGAAATGTGTAAGACACTCGTTAATGGTCATAAAATCATGATATGTGGCAATGGCGGTAGTGCTGCCGAGAGTCAGCACTTTGTAGCTGAACTCGTGGGCCGTTTCGAAATTCCGGAGCGTCCTGGTTACCCTGTACTATCATTAAATGCGGATAATGCAGTACTGACCGCCTGGGCCAATGATTTTGGCTACGAATATGTATTTCAACGCCAAGTGCAGGCACTTGGACAGGCTGGTGATATGCTTATCTGCCTCAGTACAAGTGGCAATTCACCTAATATCCTTCACGCTTTACAACAGGGAGTTGACCAAGGTATAACGACCGTAAATATACTGGGCAAATCTGGTGGAAGAGCTGCACCACTAGCCGATCATAATATTATTATACCATCGCAGGACACAGCCCGCATTCAAGAGGTCCATCTCCATATTATCCATCAGTTATGCTGGTTGGTAGAAACACAACTAGAGGGCATAAATAATCATACCTCCACAACAAAAGTCAACAAACTAACAGCCTGACCCTGATGGAAAAATGTATTTTCTTAGACAAAGATGGCACCCTGATCCGGGATGTACCGTACAATGTTGATATTTCAAAAATCAGCTTCTATGAAGATATTTTTGAATCGTTACAGCAGTTGGTAGCAGCAGATTATTCGCTTATTCTGATTAGTAACCAGTCAGGTATTGCACGGAGGTACTTTGACGAAGGCGCTCTTCGTTTGGCTTTCGATTATATATGCCATGAGCTCCTACATCAGGGGCTCCCCATCTTGGACTACTACTTTTGTCCCCATATTGAAAGCAGTGACTGTAACTGTAGAAAGCCGTTGCCAGGGATGATTGAACAAGCGGCCCTAAAACACCGTATCGATCTTTCCCAATCCTGGATGATAGGCGACATTCTCGCCGATACCGCTGCAGGACGGGCAGCAGGTTGCAGGACCATACTCATTGACCGCAACGGGTCAGAGCGCACCCTACCTTTGGTCAATCATCCCTCCTTCGCTCCCGACTATGTACTGGACGACTTTGAGAATGTAGGCCAGACGATATTGAACTTTAATAATACAGACGATGAATACACAAGAAAAGCAAATACTAGAAATTTTTAGCGATAAACATATTTTGGTAATCGGCGATTTCATGTTGGACCGATACCTTGACGGAAGCTGTAACCGCCTGGCCCCCGAAGGCAGTGTCCCCATACTCGATATAAAATCCGAATTGAGTAGCCTGGGCGGCTCGGCAAATGTCGCGGCCAACCTACAACAACTCGGCGCACAAGTAACCTATATCACCTATCTCGGACAAGAT
>JBEBQJ010000167.1:0-10787 GCA_040395455.1 Sphingobacterium yanglingense
GAACCGATAGGGTTTCTTGGGTCTTTTAATCCTGCACGAGTCCGTTGTATGGCCTTTACCAGTTTTTGTACTGCATCGTCCTGACCAATAATCCGTCCTTTCATGGAGTCTCCCATGTTCAGTAATTTTTGACTGTCAGTCTGGCTAACACGTTGAACAGGTATGCCGGTCATCATAGAGACTACTTCAGCGACATTGTCTTCAGTGACCGTGTAGCGCTTACTCTTTGTCTCTGTTTCCCAGGCTGCCTTTTCTTTCTCTAGTTCTTCAAGAAGTTTTTTCTCTGTATCCCTAAGCTTAGCTGCTTCTTCGTATTTTTGAGAACGAACAACTTTGTTTTTTTCTACTTTGACCTCTTCTATTTTTTCTTCAATGTCGATGATTGACTGAGGCACATGGATGTTGGTAAGATGTACTCTTGAACCAGCCTCATCCAACGCGTCAATAGCTTTGTCTGGTAGAAAACGGTCTGTAATGTAACGTGTGGTTAATGTGACACAGGCTTCAATTGCTTCTGGCGTGTAGTTGACATTATGATGTTCTTCATATTTGTCTTTAATACGATTTAGAATTTCTATCGTTTCATCGTGTGAAGCCGGCTCGATCATTACTTTTTGGAAGCGACGATCTAAGGCTCCATCTTTTTCGATAAATTGTCTATACTCATCCAACGTGGTGGCTCCAATACATTGAATCTCTCCACGCGCTAGTGCTGGTTTGAACATGTTGGATGCGTCTAGTGAACCAGAAGCACCACCTGCACCTACAATTGTATGTATTTCGTCGATGAAAAGAATCACATCAGGAGACTTTTCAAGTTCGTTCATAACGGCTTTCATACGCTCTTCAAACTGGCCTCTGTATTTGGTGCCAGCAACAAGAGACGCTAAGTCTAAAGTGACCACACGTTTGTTGAATAATACACGTGAAACTTTGCGTTGCACAATGCGTAATGCTAATCCTTCGGCAATAGCAGATTTACCAACTCCAGGTTCTCCTATTAAGATTGGGTTGTTTTTCTTGCGACGTGATAGTATCTGGGAAACACGTTCGATTTCTTTTTCACGGCCTACTATAGGATCTAGTTTTCCTTCTTCAGCTGCGCGTGTCAAATCACGGCCAAAATTGTCAAGAACGGGGGTCTTTGATTTGATATCAGAAACCTTTTTCGGTGCAGAAAAATTATCTTCTTCTGCGTAGTCGTCGTCTGGTGTAGACGAACCCGATGCTTCATCCGTAATCGTAGCTTTATTTTGTTCTACTTCGTTCTTGAATAAATCGTACGACACATTATACTGCTGTAAAATCTGTGAAGCAATGTTGTCTTCATCGCGTAAGATAGCTAGCAACAGGTGTTCTGTGCCAATAATGTCACTTTTGAAAATTTTGGCTTCTAGATAGGTTATTTTCAATACCTTTTCAGCCTGTTTTGTTAGAGGGACAGATCCTACCGGTGCTCTGGATACCGATGAGCCTTTTACTGCATCCTCAATAGACTGACGGATTGAACCAGTGTCTACTAATAGATTTCTAAGGATTTTTATCGCCACCCCATCACCTTCTCGAATAAGCCCAAGTAATAGATGTTCTGTGCCTATGTAGTCATGACGAAGACGTAATGCTTCTTCACGGCTATAAGATATCACATCTTTGACTCTTGGTGAGAATTTTGCTTCCATGTAATTACCTTTCTTTCTTTTATTAAACTAAGTTAGAACTTTATAAATGTAGGAAATAAATGTATATCCTAACTTATATTTTTATATAAATTATCAACAATCAAGCCACATGATAATATCGTCAAAATGGCAGGTCTTTTTGTTTTTATTAGAACGTGTCCTTGTTGAGCTTAGCTACAGCGTTTCACAATTAGGGACGAATTTGGTATCTTTGGTCAATACAAATAATAATATAAAAGTTTAGGTTCAAAAATATATGTCTGACGAGAAAATAATTTTTTCAATGGCAGGTGTAAATAAAATTTACCCTCCGCAAAAGCAGGTTTTAAAAAATATTTATCTATCATTTTTCTATGGAGCGAAGATTGGGGTAATCGGTTTAAATGGTTCGGGAAAATCCTCTCTCTTAAAAATTATTGCTGGACTAGATAAGTCCTACCAAGGAGAAGTTGTTTTCTCTCCAGGCTATTCTGTAGGATATTTAGCTCAGGAACCAGAGTTGGATCTTGATAAAACTGTGAAGGAAATTGTCGAAGAAGGGGTCGCTGAGACAACAGCTATTCTGAAAGAGTACGAAGATATCAACGAACGCTTTGGATTGCCAGAAGTGTATGAGAACCCGGATGAGATGGATAAGCTCCTTGCTAGGCAAGGAGAATTGCAAGATAAAATCGATGCAACAAACGCATGGGAACTAGATTCTAAATTGGAGCGGGCCATGGATGCTCTTCGTTGCCCAGAGCCTGATGCGATAATTGCCAATTTGTCAGGAGGAGAGCGTCGTCGGGTAGCACTTTGTCGTTTGCTGTTGCAAGAGCCAGATGTATTATTGTTGGATGAGCCTACCAACCACTTGGATGCAGAGTCTATTGATTGGTTGGAGCAGCATTTACAACAATATAAAGGAACGGTTATAGCGGTTACCCACGATAGGTATTTCTTAGATAATGTGGCTGGTTGGATTTTGGAATTGGATAGGGGCGAAGGGATTCCTTGGAAAGGGAACTATTCCTCATGGCTTGATCAAAAAGCAAAACGTCTTTCACAGGAGGAGAAGCAAGAAACAAAGCGTCAGAAGACTTTGGAGCGTGAGTTGGAGTGGGTGCGTATGGCTCCTAAGGCAAGGCACGCGAAATCTAAGGCACGTCTACACAACTATGATAAATTGGCTTCAGAGGAAACCAAAGAGCGGGAAGAGAAGTTGGAGTTGTTCATCCCGCCAGGGCCGCGTCTCGGAAATGTTGTCATTGAAGCTGATAATATCTCTAAAGCTTATGGTGACCGGATTTTATTTGAAAATTTGAGCTTTTCATTGCCACCAGCGGGGATTGTTGGTATTATCGGGCCGAATGGAGCTGGTAAAACAACCTTGTTTCGTTTGATTACTGGACAGGAAGAGCCAGATACAGGTACTTTTAAAGTCGGAGAAACTGTGGTATTAGGGTATGTAGATCAATTGCATAACGATTTGGACCCTGAAAAATCAGTGTGGGAAAACATAACAGAAGGAAACGATAATATTATGTTGGGCAATCGTGCGACCAATTCGAGAGCATATGTTTCAAAGTTTAACTTTAATGGAGCAGACCAGCAAAAGAAAGTGGGGGTATTGTCTGGAGGAGAGCGAAATCGGGTACATCTTGCTATTACGTTGAAAAAGGCATCTAATGTACTGTTACTGGATGAGCCTACAAATGATATCGACGTTAATACGTTAAGAGCTTTGGAGGAAGGGTTGGAGAATTTTGGAGGTTGTGCGGTGGTGATTTCTCACGATAGATGGTTCTTGGATAGAATTTGTACTCATATTTTGGCTTTTGAAGGGGATTCGCAGGTGTATTTCTATGAAGGGAATTATTCTGAATATGAGGAAAACCGTAAAAAGCGTCTAGGAGATGTTGCTCCTAAGCGTATCAAATACAAAAAATTGGTAAAGTAATATGAGTTTAGAGTCCGCAAGGTTATTAGAGGCAATAATAGCTACAGCGATAGATGGAATCATAACTATCGATAGTAAGGGATTGGTGGAATCTATTAATCCTGCAGCTCTGACGTTGTTTGGCTATGATGCAGAAGAGGTGATAGGGAATAATATTTCTATGTTAATGCCCGAACCTGACCAAAGCCGGCATGATAGCTATATCTCGAATTACAAAGAAACGGGAAGGAAGAAGATTATCGGTATAGGAAGAGAGGTAAGGGGGAAGAAAAAAGATGGAACGACATTTCCTTTCCGATTAGCAGTAAGTGAGGTGTTTTATAAGGACAAGAGTATCTTTACAGGCTTTGTCCATGATTTGACGAAAGAAAAAAAAGCCGAAGATGAGCTTCTAAAGCATACATTGGAGTTGGAGGAAGTGGTTCGGCATCGGACAAAAGATTTGATATCTTTGGTCTCGGAGCTTGAAAAAGCTAAAGCAGACGTGAGTAACTCTCTTGAAAAAGAAAAGGAGCTCAATCAGCTGAAGTCGCGTTTTGTGTCGATGGCTTCCCATGAATTTAGAACTCCTTTGAGCTCTGTTCAGCTTTCGGCCTCTTTGATTGATAAGTATATTGAAAGACCAGATTTTGATGCGGTAATGAAACATACGAGTAGAATCAAAGGCTCGGTTCAATTGCTTAATAACATTCTTAATGATTTCCTTTCTTTAGAAAAGCTAGAGGCAGGAGTCGTTGTTGTCAATAAACAGGATATAAATCTTGTGCACCTAGGCGAAGAGATTTCAGGAGAGATGCAACTGATTTGTAAGAAAAATCAGCATATAGTCTATCAGCATACCGGTGCTCAGGCAGACTTTTGGTTAGATGCGCATTTGTTGAAAAATAGTATTATCAATTTGGTGTCCAATGCAATCAAATATTCTGGAGAGGATACATTTATTGAGTTCTCTACAGAAATTACAGATGAATTCTGTACGATTGTGGTCAAAGATAATGGGATAGGTATACCAGTGGAAGACCAGAAGAATCTTTTTGAGCCCTTTTTTAGGGCGCACAATACCGGGAGTATCCCTGGGACGGGCTTAGGTCTCAATATTGTAAGAAGATATGTCAGTCTTATGGATGGGAAGTTGGAGTATTGGTCTGCAATTAATCAAGGAGCTTTATTCCGGATGGTATTCAGCCGCTAGGCAAAAAAAGTAAAACATAAATGAAGAAACGTACCATTTTAATTATCGAGGATAATTTAGAAATCAGAGAGGGAAGTGCTGAAATATTGGAGTTGACTGGCGAGTATGATATTATTACAGCAGAAAATGGATTGATTGGAGTTGAACTTGCGACCAAGCATCATCCAGATTTGATTCTGTGTGATATAATGATGCCTGAACTAGATGGCTATGGTGTCTTGTATATGTTAGGTAAGCAGGAGGGGACAATGCATATCCCTTTTATTTTTATAACAGCAAAATCAGAGCGTGTGGATATGCGTAAAGCTATGGAAATGGGAGCTGATGATTATATCGTTAAACCTTTTGATGATATAGAGCTGTTAAATGCTATTGAAAGTAGATTAAGGAAAAAAGATAGTTTGGATCTAGCAGCCGGAAATGGTCGATTCTTGAAGTTAGAGGAAGAGGAACAAAATTACCTTTTAGAAAACCTAGTTAAGGAAGCGCGTGTTAAAAAATTCAAAAAGAAGCAACTGATTTATGGAACTGACGATTCACCTCTCTTTATGTATTATGTGGTCAAGGGGAAAGTAAGAAGTTTTCTCAATTATCAGGATGGAAGAGAGTTATCAACTGACATCCACGGAGATGGGCATTTTTTTGGATATGAATCTATTCTGATGAACGAAAACTATACTGAAAGTACGGCATCGTTGGAAGATTCCGAAATAGCCATGATAAACAAAGATAGTTTTTTTGAATTGATTTATAGGAAGCCAGGTATTGCGAGTAAATTTATCAGGATGCTGTCTGGAGATATTAAAGAGAAAGAAGAACAGATGTTAGGTTTTGCTTATGACACTGTTCGGAAGAGAGTCGCTAGTGCGTTGATTCAGATCGCGCAGAAAAGTAGGTTGAATGAAGAAGATGACGAAGTCTTGATTCGTATTTCTAGAGAGGATTTGGCAGCATTCGCTGGGACGGCAAACGAAACTATAAGTCGTATCTTAGCCGAGCTTAAGGAAGAGGGGATAATTATAAAGGAAAAGACAGCGATACGGATACTATCGATAAAGGAACTAAAAAAGATAAAACAGTAACAGCGGCTATTAGAACAGATAGCCGCTGTTCTTTTTTGGAATAAGTGATAAGAATCATTTTTTTGTTTGACGGTTTGCATTCGTAATGTGCAGAACTACTGTTAGATTTGAATTATTGTAGCATAATGAATCAATGGGAGTTATTGCATATATGAGGGTCGTCGCATATAACATAGAAGAATTCGAGAAAGAGTTACTTGCCAAAGCGAATGCTAAGGTGCATGATTTGACTTTAATTTCAAATGGGCTCAACTTTAATACGATTCATTATACAGAAGGTAAGGATGTGATTATAATCTCTGGACGGGATTTTTTAGATAAACAGATGCTTGAAGCGCTTTGGGAAATCGGAGTGAAAAAAATAATAACCCGTTCGACTAGCCTTGAGCATATCGATATGCGGTATGCTTCTGTTCTAAAAATGCATGTTGCCAATACCCCTGCTGCTGATCAATCTCCGGAAAGCATTGCTATACAGACTATCTCCAACCTTAATAACTGGGGGAATAAAAGATGCTTAGGGGAGTCTTGTCATTGTTCTTTCGAATGCGATAAACATACACACACTAAATAATAACACAACTATGGGAGCAGATTTGAATTTACTGATTTCAAAATATAATGTGGCGGCACCTCGTTATACGAGCTATCCTACTGTTCCGTTCTGGGAGAATGAAGCCTTCACCCTCGAAGGTTGGAGCGATAGCGTGAAAAATAGTTACGAGAATTCGAAAGATAAAGGAATTAGTTTATATATCCATTTGCCTTATTGTGAAAGTTTGTGTACTTATTGTGGCTGTAATACACGGATTACTAAAAACCATGCGGTGGAGGATCCTTATATTACTTCTTTATTGGCTGAATGGAAGATGTATAAAGCATTATTGGGGGAGGGGGCGTTGAAAGTGAGTGAAATACATCTTGGTGGTGGAACGCCAACGTTTTTTACACCACATAATTTGAAACGCTTGATTGAGGGAGTTTTGGAAGGCAATGAAAAGAGCGAAGATGCGTCATTTTCATTTGAGGCTCATCCCGCAAATACTACAGAATCCCATCTGAAAACATTGTATGATTTAGGCTTTAGGAGGTTGAGTCTTGGAATACAGGATTTTGATGAAAAGGTCCAGTCTATTATTAATAGACATCAAACTATAGAAGAGGTTACTTATGTGATGGATCGGGCACGGGCTATTGGCTATGACTCTATTAATTTTGATCTTATTTATGGTTTGCCACTACAGACGATGGAGTCTGTTCGTGAGACTATAGACTTGTCTTTAAAGATGTCGCCAGACCGGATTTCATTCTATAGCTACGCGCACGTTCCATGGATTAAACCAGGGCAACGAAAGTTTACGGAACATGACCTTCCTGAGGGAGAGCAAAAACTGGGATTATATAAGATGGGTAAGGCGATGATACAGGAGGCTGGATATGAAGATGTAGGGATGGATCATTTTGCAAAGATGGATGATGCTCTATTTTTAGCGGCACAAAATGGAACATTACATCGGAACTTTATGGGGTATGCCGATCGATATACACCATTGATGATTGGATTAGGGGTTTCGTCGATTAGTGATTCTTGGACAGCGTTTGCTCAGAACGTAAAAACTGTTGAGGAATACCATGCCTGTATCAATGCTGGGAAGCTTCCCGTTTTTAAAGGACACCTGTTAGATCAGGAAGACCTTGTAGTGAGAGCTTATATTTTGGACATGATGTGTAGGGGACGTGTAATATTGAAGGGAAATAAAATAGATAGTAAGATTAGAGAGAGATTGGTATCTTTAGTGGATGATAACTTAGTGCAGATTGATGGAGGTGAGGTTCGTATCACCGATATCGGAAAGTCTTTTTTAAGAAATGTATGTATGGTTTTTGACGAAAGATTGCAAAAGACAAAAGAAAGAGATAATTTGTTTAGTCAAGCGATTTAATATGATATGGCAGAGCATAGCAGTTTGATTACCAAGACGAAGTGTTACCATTGTGGGGATGCTGTTGAGCAAACTCCCTATGTGTTGAATGACCACCAATTTTGTTGTCTAGGCTGTCAGACCGTTTATCAAATTTTAAATGAAAACGATTTGCAGAGCTATTACCGATATAATAGTCATCCCGGAAAATCCCAGCAAGCGCAAAAGGAAGATTTAAGTTATCTAGAAGAGCCTAATATCGTTGCCAAATTAGTTGATTATCAGGACGACGAAATAGCGGTTATCACTTTTTATGTTCCTGCAATCCACTGTAGTTCCTGTATTTGGTTATTGGAAAACCTGTTTAAATTGAACCCGTCTGTAAAGTCTTCTAAGGTTGATTTTATGAAACGGCAAGCTAGTATCACCTTTAGTAAAGATGGACTTTCGTTAAAAGAGCTGGTGCAATTGCTTCATAATATAGGGTATGATCCAAAGATTACATTACAGGACGTTATAAAGGAAGGAAGGAAAAAAAATCAGAATGGATTAATCAGCAAAATCACCGTTGCCGGTTTTTGTTTTGGTAATTCTATGATGATTAGTTTTCCAGAGTATTTTGGGATGGCCGAATTTGAACGTGAATACTCCACTTTTTTCGGCTATATGAATTTAGCCTTTGGTTTGCCCGTTTTATTATATAGTGCTTCCGATTACTTTCGTTCGGCTTGGTATAGTCTTAAGCAAAGAAGACTAAATTTAGATGTTCCCTTAGCGCTGGGAATTTTCGTTTTATTTTTTCGGTCGGCTCTTGAGATTCTGACACAAAGCGGGGCTGGTTTCATCGATACATTATGTAGCCTTGTGTTTTTTATTTTAATAGGTAAATGGGTGCAGGAAAGAACATACTATCATATTTCCTTTGAAAGAGATTATAGATCTTACTTTCCCGTAGCAGTCACCGTTTTGAAGGAAGAAAATGAGAAGCCGACTCCTATTGCCGATTTAAAAGTAGGAAATCGTATTCTGGTTCGTAATAATGAGATTATTCCTGCAGATGCAATATTGCTCAAGGGGGAAGCATTAGTCGATTTTAGTTTCGTGACAGGAGAAAGTAAACCTATGACGAAGATTTTGGGAGAAGTAGTGTATGCAGGTGGAAGGCAGACTGGAGGGGCTATTGAGCTGGAGGTTGTAAAGGCTGTTTCACAAAGTTATCTCACAAAACTATGGAATAATGAAAGCCTCAAATCCTATGAGCGAAAATTTGAAACTTTTGTAGGGGTAATTAGTAAATATTTTACAGTAGCGCTAGTTTCTATTGCATTGCTTGCAGCGGTATTTTGGATATTTGGAAATGCACATGACAGGGCGTGGGCGGCATTTACGGCGGTACTTATCATAGCGTGTCCTTGTGCTTTGGCATTGAGTTCGCCATTTACATTAAGCGCCGCTCTTAGTATTTTCGATCGGAATAAAATGTACATTAAAAACACCTCAGCAATAGAACAGATGGCAGCTATAGATACTGTGGTTTTTGATAAGACAGGTACGATATCGTCTCCTAGCGCTTCTACGATGTGTTTTGCAGGGGATTTGTCTAAATTGGAACGGGACTTACTATATTCCGTGTGTAGGAATTCGAATCATCCATTAAGCCGAGAGATTATAAAATGGTTAGGACCTTGTAATATTTTGCCGATTAACGAGTATGAGGAGTTTGTAGGGAAGGGGCAGTCCGCTTCTTATTTGGATTATCGTATTATGGTAGGGAGTGCTTTGTTTACAAATGTAAAGTATTCCGAAGTTGAAGGATCGGTGGTATATGTTGTAGTTAATGAGGCTGTAAAAGGATTTTTCACATTGGAACAGTCTTGGCGAGAAGGGTTGAATGAGGTTATTGGTGTATTAAAGAAGAATTACGAACTACATCTTATATCTGGAGATAATGAACGTCGAGCAGAAGCTTTACGTTTGATTTTCCCTACCAATGCGACACTATTGTTTAATCAAACGCCTAATGATAAGTTGTTGAAAATAGATAGTTGGCAAAAAGAAGGTAAAAATGTCTGTATGCTGGGGGATGGTTTGAATGATGCCGGAGCTCTGCGTAAAGCGGACTTGGGTATTGCTGTTTCGGATGATATCAATAACTTTTCACCGGGTTGTGACGCTATTTTGGATGGTGTGTCTTTTGAAAAATTACCTGACTTTTTTGCTTTTAGTAAAGATGCGGTTAAGGTTATTAAAATGAGTTTTGTAATTTCGTTGTTGTATAATGTGGTAGGGATAAGTTTTGCTGTCCAGGGAACAATGTCTCCTTTGTTTGCTGCAATCTTGATGCCCATTAGTACTGTAACTATTATTTCCTTTACAAGCTTAATGACAAGATGGTATGGAAAGAAGAGAAGTCTTATTTAATGATATATAAGTATGTCTATTATTTTTTTCTTAATCGGGTGTAGCATTTTTATAGCACTTATTTTTTTAGGAGCTTTCTTTTGGGCAAATAGGACGGGGCAAAATGAGGATACTTATACTCCATCTGTACGTATTCTTTTCGATGACGAAGTGAAAGCCGACGTTAAGACACCAGAAAAAAAGTAAGTCTTTTCTTTTTCCTCAATTTTTGCTGATGGTTCGCTGAGGTTATCCTCTGCATTGCTTCTTTACAGCTTCGTCTCTGTTTTAAATTTTCTAGGGGTTATCTAGAGATATAATAGAGGGTTTGTAGAGGGTTTATAGAGGTAAAGCACTATAAAAGCTCTGTTATGCCAGGCTTAAATCCATAGTAATCCCGACTGATTATAGAATGATTCTGCCTTTTGTGCAGTCCATGGTGCCTGTTTGTTTTCTTTTTTCAATTTTATCGTTCAATGTTCCAGTGTTTTATGGTGCATTTGATAAAATAGTTTGTGTGATGTCTTTGAAATATGGTCTTAAAGTCCCTATCTTTGCACCACTCCGCGAGGG
>JBEBQJ010000168.1:0-10770 GCA_040395455.1 Sphingobacterium yanglingense
TGTCAAAAATAATATATTCAGTGATTATCTTTGACACAGTTTATTTTACAGTCTCTTTAATGACTTTTTGCATGGCTTATAAGCTTCTTTAAGCTTTTTGAATCTTTCATTTCCATTTTTCCGGCAAGAATCAAACGCAACTCTCTACGCTGTAATGCTTCGTCGTACAAATGGATTTCTTCTTCCGTCTCTGGGATAAGGTCCGCAACTCTTTTGGGTTTGGTGTTTTCATCAACCGCTACAAAAGTATAATAAGCCTCATTGCTCTTGACTTTGGTTCCTTCGGGCAGATTGTGTGCAAATATCTCCATACGTACTTCCATAGAAGAGTTGAAAGCACGTGATACTTTGGCTTGAATGGTAACTACCTCACCTAATTTGATCGATCTCTTGAACGAAACATTATCTACAGATACCGTTACCACAGGACTATTGGAGTGTTTTTGTGCCGCCATAGCAGAACAAATGTCCATCCAGTATAATAGTCTGCCCCCCATTAGATTACCAAAGGTGTTCGTGTCGTTTGGTAAAACTAATTCGTTCATTTCGGTGTACGAATCTTTTGCTTTTTTCCCTTCCATCTAGCTGTTATGTTGTTTTAGTTGTTCGTCAATTTTTTGCAAAGATACGACAAAAGGAGTAGGTGTAAAGCCTAAAACAGTCCGTGCTTTGTCAAGAACAAAGCCAGTTCTAGCTGGACGGTTTTGGTCCTGACCAATGTCTTTGGCTGTGATGGAGCTAATCAGGGACTTGTCTAGATTCCAATAGTCAGCGACTTGATGTACGACTTCTTCTATACTGTATAGCTCTGAGCCGGATATATGGAATAGACCCTGTGCTTCTTTTTTCATGGCCAGAAAGCAGGCCTGAGCGAGATCGTCGACCCAAGTAGGCATACGCCATTGGTCGCGCACGACACGGATGGAATTGCTTTCTTCCAGTTGTTTTTTTGCCCATAGTACGAGGTTGCCGCGCTTAGAGTCTGATATGCAACCGTATACCAGAATGGTTCTTAGTATGGCTATTTTGCCCTCTAATGTGAGGAGCGACTGCTCTGCTCTTACTTTACTCTCTCCATAGGCATTGACCGGAGCCGTGTGGTCTTCTTCTTTATAAGGCCCCTGCATCCCGTCGAATACGAAATCTGTAGACAAGAATGTCAAATGCGCATTGTGGGAGGTAGCATATTCTCCTAAAAATGTGGTCAGGTCTACATTTATTTTTTGCGCCATATCCGGACTGTCGACACAGGACTCTACACTGCTCAACGCTGCGGTGTGTAAAATATGGGTAGGGCGAAATGTTACAAGTAAGTTGTTAAGAGCTTCTAGATCTATTAGGTCACATTGCCTAAAAGAAGAGGAGGGAAGGTCTTTATTTCTATTGGCTGTCTTAGATACGCCTAAAAGAACACCTTCTATTTGATTATGCTGCCATAATTCGCAGAATTTTTGAGCAACAAAGCCGTTGGATCCAGTGATTAATATGCGCATAAGGTTAATTTGTCCAGGTAAAGTCCATTTTTTGTTGTTGCATTGACTTGTCAATGACCTCTACTTCTAATTGAAGAATACTTTTTAAAGCTGTATAGTCAATCTTTTCGGCGTCATCTCCCGTTTTATGGTAATCTTCATGTCCACCAGTATGGAAAAATAGGACAGGGATATTCTTCTTATAAAAAGAGGTCTGGTCGGAACCTCCATTGCCATCTTTACTTAGATTGAATTTGATATCACTTCGTATACCTTCAAAGATTGCAGGAAACTGTGGACTAGTACCATAACCGATAACGGCTAATCCATTAGCTGGATTGTAGCGGCCAATCATATCCATATTGAGCATCCAGTGTATCTCGGATAGGGGGAGTGTGGGATTCTCAGTCCAGTGTTTCGAACCGAGTAACCCAAGCTCTTCAGCGCTGAATGCAATAAAGAGGATGTTGAACTGCTCTTTGACCCCATTGTTAGAGTAATGTCTGGCAAGCTCGAGTAAGCCGGCTACACCAGAAGCATTGTCATCGGCACCATTGTGTATCTTGCCAATATTGTCGGGATCTTTTGATCCTCCGAAATCTCCTAGTCCCAGATGGTCATAATGTGCACCTATTACAACCGTGTAAGGAGCACTATTGTCTAAAAAGCCAATGATGTTTTCTGCTCGACGTAAGCTGTCAGGGACAACAACGCGACTGACTTTGGCCGTGAAAGATTGGCGATAGCCTTTAGTCCCCTTGGGTGATAGTTTGTATCTCTTGAATTCTTTTTCGATGTAGTTGGCCGATTTCTTGAGTTCTTTACTGCCTGTTGCCCTGCCTTTCATCTTGTCTGAGGAAAGGTAGTAGATATGCTTTTTTAAATTGTCTATGTTGATTTCTTGCGCGGCAGACACAAAGATGGATAGACTGAATATCGATAGTAAAATGATCTGGAGTCTTTTCATATACATGTGGATGAAGGAATTGTTGATTACAAAAGTAGTATATAATGAATAAGAGCGGAAATACTCCGCTCTTATTCATGTTTTTTAATCTTCTAATATTTCACTGTGTACACTGTCTTCCTCTTTGTGCTCTTCTTTGAAATAACGCTTCTGGAAGATTAAGATTAAGAATACACCAACTGATATGGCCGAATCTGCAATGTTAAATACAGGGCGGAAGAATAAGAAATGTTCACCTCCCCATATTGGTAACCAATCTGGAAAGTTTCCTTCTATTAGAGGGAAATAGAGCATGTCAACGACTTTTCCGTGTAAAAAAGAGGCATAGCCTCCTCCTTCAGGGAAAAGAACTGCTTTTTCATAAAATGTGCTTTCACTGAATATTAAGCCATAGAATGCCGAGTCGATGATGTTGCCCAGTGCACCCGCAAAGATGAGTGCTACATTTAATATAAAGCCTCGGTTATATTTGTTTTTGACCATATAGTAAAGGCCATAACCAATTCCCGATACAGCAATTATTCGAAACACGCTTAAGAATAATTTGCCATATTCTCCGCCAAATTCCATGCCGTAGGCCATTCCTGGGTTTTCGATGAAGTGAATCAAAAACTTATCGCCAAGAATTTTGAAATCTTGACCAATAGTCATATTCAGCTTAATCCAAAACTTGGAGATTTGGTCTATTAATAAAACGATGATAATTAGCGTAATAGGTCTTGTGTAGCCTTTCATAGTGAATTCATAAAATAGCCTTTGCGCAAGACGTGGCAAAGGCTATTTGTATTTTGTTTAGTATTGTTTGTTCTTGGCTTCGATGCTCAATGTAGTATGTGGAACTGCTTTAAGGCGTTCCTTTTGAATCAATTTACCAGTCTCCCGGCAAACTCCATACGTTTTGTTTTCGATGCGGACCAAAGCTGCTTCTAAGTTGTCAATAAACTTCTTTTGACGAGCTGCCAATTGGTTTGTCTGTTCTTTTTCCAATGTTGCAGAACCGTCTTCTAGTGTCTTATAGGTACCAGCTGTGTCATCCGTTCCGTTGGCATTTCCTCCACTCAAAGTCTTTGTTAAGGCTAGGAGCTCTTCCTTCGCAATTCTTAACTTGTCCATTATAATGGCTTTGAATTCTAATAATTCAGCGTCACTATAGCGGGTTTTTTCTGTGTTTTCTCCCATAGTTTAATTCTTTTCAATTAATACCTCAAGTTTATTATCATTGATTTCGATGCTCTCACCTCCTGTTACCTCATTTTCAAAAATCAATGAATCAGCTAATATTTCCGTGCAAATATACGATAAATTATTCTTGGCAGCTTGTTCAATTTCATTATTTTGTGTCAACTGAACTCGTATTCTGTCAGTTACCTCAAACCCTTTTTCTTTGCGTAGATTCTGCAGGCGGTTTATCAGTTCGCGTGCGATTCCTTCTTGTTTTAGCTCGTCGCTGATCTGTATATCTAAGGCCACTGTAAGGTTGCCTAGATTGGCTACCTGCCATCCAGCTACATCTTCTGCAATAATCTCTACATCCTCCAAGCCGATGCTATAAGGAGTACCTTCTAGCTCAAGAGTTCCAGCTTTTTCTAACTGACTGATTTGTTCTATAGTGAAGGCTTGAATTGCAGCACTCACGGTCTTCATGTCTTTGCCGACTTTGGCACCTAGAGCCTTGAAGTTAGGTTTTATCTTTTTCTTGATAAGACCAGCGGTGTCTGTAATGAATTCGATATTCTTAATGTTGGTCTCCGATAGAATCAAATCTTTTACTTTTTCGACTTTTGTCTGGAAAGCAGCGTCCAATACCGGAATCAGAATTTTGCTTAGTGGCTGACGTACATTGATCGCTGTTTTCTTACGTAGAGATAGCGTCAATGAAGAAATATCCTGTGCTAGGCCCATACGCTCTTCTAGCTCTTTGTCAACTAGGTCAGCTTGGTAAACAGGGAAGTCGGCTAGGTGTACAGATTCGAAGGTCTGTTTTTTTGTAGCCTGGTTCAAGTCAAGATAAAGCTGATCTGCAAAGAACGGAGATATAGGAGACATCAATTTGGCAATGGTGTCCAGACAGGTGTACAATGTTTGGTAGGCTGAGATTTTGTCCTCCGTATACTCTCCTTTCCAGAAGCGACGACGACATAACCTTACATACCAATTGCTCAAATGCTCGTCAACAAAGTTCTGTATAGCACGTGCTGCTTTTGTAGGTTCGTAGTCGCTATAGCATTCATCTACTTCCTTGGTAAGGGTATTCAGTAAAGATAATATCCATCTGTCTATCTCCGGTCTGTTGGCTAATGCAATTTCGGGTTCAGCATAGCTGAAGTTGTCGATATTGGCATAAAGCGCAAAGAACGCATAGGTGTTATACAGTGTTCCGAAGAATTTACGACGTACTTCGTCTAAGCCTTCTTCGTTGAATTTTAAATTGTCCCAAGGAGCTGCATTGCTGATCATATACCAACGGGTGGCATCCGCACTGTATTTTTCTATTGTAGCAAATGGGTCTACTCCGTTGCCCAGACGCTTGGACATCTTGTTGCCATTTTTATCCAGTACAAGCCCGTTTGAAACCACGTTTTTGAAGGCTACTGAACCCGTAACCATAGTCGAGATGGCGTGTAATGTAAAGAACCATCCGCGGGTTTGGTCAACGCCTTCGGCAATGAAGTCTGCAGGAAACGCATTGTTATACTCATTCTTGAATGGTAATGCATCACCATTTGCAAGTTTGTCATAGTCTAATCCCCATTGTGCATAAGGCATAGCTCCCGAGTCAAACCATACGTCGATAAGGTCTGGTTCGCGGAATAATTTCTGCCCGGCATCGGATACTAATACAACATGGTCTACGTACGGACGGTGAAGGTCTAATTTTTCTGTTCCAAATTTGGCTAAATATTCGCTGTTGATTTGCTTTTCGGCATCGCTCAAAACATTAGAGGTAAGTGAAGCCTCTAGATAAGATTTCAACTCGGACATAGAGCCGATACAGATTTCTTCATTTTCATCTTCCGAACGCCAGATCGGTAGGGGAGTACCCCAGTATCTAGAACGGGATAGGTTCCAGTCCACAAGGTTTTCTAACCAGTTGCCAAATCGTCCTGTACCTGTTGCTTCCGGTTTCCAGTTGATGGTTTTGTTCAAAGCCACCAATTGTTCTTTTACAGCGGTGGTTTTGATGAACCAGCTATCCAATGGGTAGTATAGTACAGGTTTGTCTGTACGCCAACAATGTGGATAGGTGTGTTCGTATTTTTTGACATCAAACGCTTTGTTGTCTTCTTTCAATTTGATGGCAATAAGTACATCGGTCGGACGGAAATCTTTGTCTGCACGTTCTTCAGCACTGTAATATTCTTCTTTTACAAAACGTCCCGCAAAGTCGCTGATTTCTTTGACGAAGCGTCCAGTACGATCTACGGTAGGTACATCTTTGCCATTCTCGTCTTTGACTAAGATAGCGGGCACGCCGTTTTCTTTAGCTACTCTAAAGTCATCCGCACCATAAGTCGGCGCAGCATGCACGATACCTGTACCATCTTCGGTCGTTACAAAATCACCTGGAATCACTCGGAAAGCATTTTCTAACAACTCTTCGGATGTAATGTAAGGTAGCAACTGGTGATATCTCAGGTCTACTAACTCCGCTCCTTTGAATTCGGCTGCTTTTTCCCAAGGGACGATTTTATCTCCTGTTTTATAATCTTGGAAGGAAGCATTTTCGCCTTCAGCTTTGAAATGTTTACTGATTAGGTTTTTGGCCAAGATAACAGAAACAGGTTCGCCAGTATACTGGTTGAATGTTTTGATTTTGACGTAGTCAATGTTTTTGCCAACCACAAGCGCTGTGTTGCTCGGTAAGGTCCAAGGGGTAGTCGTCCAAGCGATGAAAGCTACATCCTCTTCTGGTGTCTCTACCAACGTATTTACCATTGGGTGTAGCTGCTTTTTGTCTAAGCGAAACTCTGCTACGATGGTAGTGTCCTTCACATCTTTGTACGTGCCTGGTTGATTGAGCTCATGGGAGCTCAACCCTGTACCCGCAGCAGGCGAGTAAGGTTGTATGGTGTAGCCCTTGTACAGAAGGCCTTTTTTGTATAGGTCTTTCAATAAGAACCATAAGGTCTCTATGTACTCATTTTCATAAGTGATATAAGGATTCTCTAAATCGACCCAGTATCCCATTTTTTCGGTAAGGTCGTTCCAGAGGTCTGTGTATTTCATGACCTCTTTGCGGCACGCATCGTTATAGGCCTCCACGGAGATCTTGACTCCGATATCTTCTTTTGTGATACCCAAGGATTTTTCGACAGCGAGTTCGATTGGTAGACCGTGGGTGTCCCAACCTCCTTTACGTTTTACCTGAAATCCCTTTAAGGTTTTGTAACGGCAAAAAATATCTTTAATAGCACGCGCCATCACGTGGTGGATACCTGGGGTACCATTTGCTGAAGGGGGACCTTCATAGAAAGTGTAGGGCTTGCTCGCTGGACGGTTTGAAATACTTTTTTCAAATATATTTTCTGTTTCCCAACGTTTTAATACTTCTTTGCCGATTTCCGGTAAATTTAACTGCTTATATTCCTTGTACATCACGTATTTGTAAATCAATTTTTAAAGGTGGCTAATTTAATGAATATTAAGGAAAGGTGAAAGTTAGAAACGGATAATATTGAGCTCGCTTTTTATAGACGGGAAATTAGAGCCGTAACGCCCTTTTTGAGCAATTAGATAGAGGAGAGGGGCGAAAAGCTGTCTTAGTTATCTGTTTTTTAGGGATATCTGAAGACAGCTTTTTATTCTTTAAGCGGAGAAACTAGAGCCGCATCCACAAGTGCTTGTGGCATTTGGGTTGTTAAATGTAAAGCCTCTTGCATCCAAACCATTCTTGAAATCAATCTCCATTCCTGCAAGATACATTCCATGAGCTTTGTTCATGAATACACGGAGACCTTCGATCTCGAATTCCGAATCCCCATCTTTCTTTTGGTCGAAGCCAAGGATATAGTTCATGCCAGAACAACCTCCACCTTCTACACCGATGCGAAGACCATAGTCGGCACTTATCTCTTGTTGACTTATTAATTTTTTTAATTCCGTAACAGCGCCTTCCGTCATTTTTACAGGGGCTGCACCTGTTGTATGTTCGATACTCATTTTCTTACCTTTCCCTATTGTTGATAGTTAAACAAAAATACATATTTTTAGCCGAAATAAACATGCTGTGTTTTTTTTGACACTATATAAACAAGACTTGATAATGGAGTATATTGAATTTTTTAAGCAACTTTTCGTTTTAGCCTTTGGCGTATTTATCGCTTTGGTATTGGCATTTTATATTATTTGGCCCAAAATAGAGGGACATTTTCTCAAGATGAGTAATATCAATCAAAACAAAGAACTCCTTAAGGATCGTTTGCAGTTGCGTTTTGCAGCTTATGAGCGGCTGTTGTTATTTGTTCACCGAGTGTCGCCGGAGCAATTAATGCTCAGACATCATGGGGCAGGGGTTACGCTTCATCAATTTAAGCAGGCTATACTGACAGATATAGAATCTGAATTTCAGCACAATTTTACACAACAACTGTATGTTTCGGATGTGGCTTGGGCTATTGTGAAGGATTTGAAGGACAATACGTTGGAGCTGATGCGTAATGCAAACAAGGGAATGGGGGGAGAGGGAACCGTCGATAGCTATATCGAAGTGGTTTTAAAACATATGAAGACGCTCGATGTGAACCCTTATGAAGCTGCTCAGGTGCTGCTAAAAAAGGAACTCGCGGCCTAGACCGGAGGTGGTGCCTGCCAAAGACAAGATGCCTTTGATTGATAATTGTTTAATGTAGGATTTGTTTTTCAAAAGATACATCAAAGAATTCCTTTAAAAGGTAAGATAATCGTATATTTGCGGCAAAATAATTTATTCTCAACACCCCAATAATAATATACACAAGAATGGAAAGAGATCAAGCTATCTTTAATCTAATCGCAGATGAGCTAAAACGCCAGGAAGAAGGCATTGAATTAATCGCTTCAGAAAACTTCGTGAGCAAACAAGTGATGGAAGCAGCAGGTTCTGTATTGACCAATAAATACGCTGAAGGACTTCCAGGAAAGCGTTATTATGGTGGATGCGAAGTTGTCGATGAAATAGAAACTATCGCTATCGAACGGGCTAAAAAGCTTTTCGGTGCAGAATGGGTCAACGTACAACCGCACTCTGGTGCACAGGCTAATGCCGCTGTGTTTTTGGCTACAATAAAGCCTGGAGATAAAATCCTAGGTCTTGATCTTTCTCATGGTGGTCACTTGACGCACGGTTCTCCTGCTAATCTTTCGGGTAAAATCTATCAACCTTTATTCTATGGTGTAAAAGAGGATACAGGATTGATCGATTACGAACAATTAGAGGAAACTGCACTTCGTGAGAAGCCAAAGATGATTATTTGTGGTGCTTCTGCATACTCACGTGATTGGGACTATGCGCGTATGCGTAAAGTGGCTGACGAGGTAGGTGCCTTATTATTGGCAGATATCTCTCACCCAGCAGGATTAATTGCCAAAGGATTATTGAATGACCCTCTTCCGCACTGTCATATCGTGACTACGACTACGCATAAAACATTGCGTGGACCTCGTGGTGGTATGATCATGGTGGGTAAGGATTTTGAAAATACTTGGGGTGCGAAAACTCCTAAAGGAGAGACTCGTACAATTACACAATTGTTGGATTTGGCGGTATTCCCAGGTACACAAGGAGGTCCTTTGGAGCATACTATCGCAGCTAAGGCTGTAGCTTATGGTGAAGCATTGAGCGATGACTATTTAGCATATGTGAAGCAAGTACAGAGCAACGCACAGGCTTTGGCTAAATTCTTTGTGGATCGTGACTACAAGATTATTTCTGGAGGAACTGACAACCACTTGATGCTAGTCGATTTACGTAATAAAGATATCTCTGGTAAGGAAGCAGAAGCTGTATTAGGACTAGCAGGTATAACTACCAACAAAAATATGGTTCCTTTTGATACACGTTCTCCTTTTGTTACTTCAGGTGTTCGTTTCGGTACAGCTGCGATTACAACTCGTGGAGTGAAAGAAGCGGAGATGGTTCAAATCGGTGAGTTGATCGATGAGGCATTGCAAAATCGTGGAAACGAAGCACAGTTGGCAAAAATCCATGACAAAGCGAAAGCAATGATGGCTCAGTTTCCACTATACAAATAGATAGGTGGATAAATAATATAAAAGCTCCAAAAGAAATTTTGGAGCTTTTTTGTTGAAAGTAAGTTTCGCCTGCGGGGAAGGGGGGCTTAGTGACCTAGTTTGGTGGGCAGGCTTTGTGGTATAATTATTGCGTTTAAGAACTGTGAATTAATGTTAAAACTCGTAAGGTAAATTTGAAACATCATTTTTTTTCAGCTACTTTGGGGTAGATAACGATATTTAAAACAATTAAAAATAGATGCCTATCGAAACACGGTTACTCTAAAAAATTGAATTGCTTATATGCTCTATACTTAAAATATTAGGGGAATTATTATGAAACTATTGAAAAGCAAAACAGATCAAGAGTTAATCCGTGCCTATATTAATGGCGATGAAGGTGGATTGAAGGTGCTGATAGATCGTTACAAGACTAAGATATATACTTCTATTTTTGTTCGTGTCAAGGATGAGTTCTTGGCAGAGGATATTTTTCAAGAGACCTTTATCAAGGTAATAAATACCATTAAGACAGGACGCTATAATGAAGAAGGGAAATTTTTGCCTTGGGTAATTCGTATTGCCCATAATATGGTGATTGACCATTTTAGAAAGGAAAAGCGGGGACCTACTGTAATCAATGGCGATGGCTATGATATCTTTGAAGTGCTTAACTTTGCTGACGAAGATGCAGAAAGTAAGTTGGTACGGAGTCAGGTTGATGTGGACTTAAAGAAACTTATACAGCTCCTGCCTGATGATCAAAAAGAGGTATTGATTATGCGACACTTTTGCGATATGAGCTTCAAAGATATTGCGGAGATCACAGAGGTGAGTATCAATACAGCATTGGGACGTATGCGGTATGCTTTGAGTAACTTACGCAAAATGATTGAGGATCATAATATGACCTTCCAATTTAATTAGATTCCATTTTAAATTAAGAATATTCAAATGGACTTTTAGTTTTACTAAGAGTCCATTTTACTTGTTGTTCGGTGCTATTCACCGTTAATGAGTGATAAAGTGTTTTCAGATTTTTGACGGTTAGATGAGGTTTGGTGTCTTATTTGTTGTCAAAATGACAGAAAATTTGTGTTTATTTGTTGTGGCACGACCTTT
>JBEBQJ010000169.1:0-10616 GCA_040395455.1 Sphingobacterium yanglingense
TAGATACCATCAACCACAAAACCTAATTTTTCACCGTAGGATCGCCCCACGGTACGCTGCCACTCGGGAAGATTTTCACTCTCTCTTCGTTTTATGATTTTGTTCTTGGCCCAATTGAAATTAGCTGTAATACTGTATTTAAACTCATTCAATTGATCCCGATATCTGATCTGCGCATCGATCCCCCTATTCAACATCTCACCATCATTGACCTGGGCAGGAAAATAGCCTCCCATTGTCGGAGGATACTCACTAGATGCATTATTAATGATATCTACGGTATAACGTCTGAAGAACTCAAAGTCAAAACCAAAGCGATTACCAAACCACTGGGACTCAAATCCAACATTATGCGTAACGCTTGTCTCCCAAGAAAGCATTGGGTTTGGCGGCCTACTCGTATAAATCGAAGTTACTGGTACCCCACCTATGACATAAACCGGAGCTCCCTTATCGGGGCGTTCATAAGTCTGTAGATAAGCAAAGGCTAGGGAACTTGGCAATTTGTCATTACCTGTTTTTCCAACTGAATACTTGAATTTTAAAAAATCGATAAAGCTCACCCTTTCTTTAAAAAAGGATTCTTCGGAAGCAATCCAACCAAGTCCTAAGCCTGGAAACGTATCCCATCTATACGCTTTCGCAAAATTGACAGAGGCGTCCAAGCGGGCGGCAGCCTCCAACAAATACTTCTTATTAAACGTATAGTTTACCCTAGCAACATACCCTGCCCTGGCAGTTTGCGAGCTACTTCCTCCCGGCCGGGTTATATCCAATGGGTCCGGACTACCAAACTCCAATTCGTGTATTCCTTCCAAAGGAAAGTTACGGGCTACTCCAGACATAGTACTAGACTGGTATTTGGACCATTCATACAGCCCCAAAAAGCTAACATGATGTAAGCCTAATGTCTTGGAATAGTTGACATAAGGTCTAAAGGTCATCCGACTGTTTTCATTACGAGCTTGGGTTAATGAAGTTTTGGTAATACCAGGTGAAGTGTTCATCTCTGTATAGCCTCCGGTCTTTTGATCTCTGCCTCTTCCCATGAGTTTATAAGGTTGTAACCAAGACTTAGACTCCAAGTTGGTTTTATCATAACCGACCAATAGCTGAACATCCAGACCATCTATCCCCGGGACAACAAACTTAATATTGGCATCCCCTTGAAAGACATGGTTATTCCTGTTCTGATAGCCCGATTGTTCTACAGATGCTAATGGGCTTATCCATCCAGCAGAACTATTATGAGCTGTATATACGCCATTTTCCGCATACATAGGTAAATTGGGCAACATCATAGCCGCTTGGTAGAATGGATTCAGATAGGATGTGTTGTCAGGTGAGATACCAGGTGTTTTGCCTACTTCAACCCGGTAAGCCAGCTTCAAATCTGCCGATAGATAATTCGTCAAATTGGAAGAGACATTCGTCCTAATATTATATCTTTTAAAATCTGTATTTTTTATAACCCCTCCTTGATCTAAATGTGACAGCGATGAAAAGTACTTAGACTTTTCTCCTCCTCCTGATATAGAAACCGCGTGATGCTGCGAGTAGCTATTATTCTCCAGTAGCTCTCCAAGCCAATCTGTCTGACCAAACAGAGGATTATCATTCGTACCATCATGGATGGATCGAATCAACTTCGGACCATAAACATAAGGGACAGGTTCTTGATTTTGATTCAGTCGATAATCATTATCCATTTCTGTACCTTTATTATACCAAAGCATATAATCTACAGCATCCAAAAACTTTGGGAAACGGGTATTCTTACCTATTTGAAACGAACCGTCATAGTTTATCCTCGTATCATTTGCTTTCCCTTTTTTTGTTGTAATCAAGATTATACCATTGGTAGCCTGCAATCCGTAGACTGCAGTGGATACAGCATCTTTTAAAACGGAAATCGTTTCGATTTCAGAGGGGTCTAGATAGGCAAATGAAGGTCGCTCTACCCCATCAATCATGATAAGAGGAGTCTGATTATTTCCATAAGTACTGACTCCCCGGATTCTTAAACTCGCATTATCTGCTCCAGGTCTTCCTGACTGTTGAAGTGTCGTTAAACCAGGAAGTCTACCTCCCAATACGTTGGTAATATTCATAGCGGGAGCTTTCTGTAGCTCCTCCCCGTTAATCTGGCTAACCGACCCTACTACGTTCCGTCGCGTCTGCTCGCCATAGCCTATCACAATTATTTCATCGAGATGCTGATCCTCTAATGACAGCCTTACTGGTTTAAAATCGAGTTTGTCCACCTTCCATCGATAGGGAGTATAACCCATAAACGAAAAAACAAGCTCATGTCCTATCTGAACGCCTGGCAATTCGAATCCGCCATTTGCTTTTGTAACAGATGTCATCCCTGTAGTCTGATTCCGAATTGTCACCCCTGCTAAAGCTACCCCTGACTGATCCGTTACCGTACCCGAAAATACTTGCTGAACGACAGACTCTTCTTTAATGTCTAACTTGATAGTTGACGCCTTTTTTACTACAATCGTTCCGTCATGCACCTGATAGCTCAGTCCACGATTTTTAAATAAAACGTCCAACACCGATGATAAGGAAGCTTTTTTTACATCCAAATTAATGGGCCTATCATCTCGTAACACTTCTTCAGAATAGATAAACCGATAGCCAGTCTGTTGTTTGACCGCCGAAAAAGCCTCCTCAATGGTTTTATTTTTCAGCTTTAAGGAAATAGTCTGTGCCAATCCTTTGGACATGGCATTCAGGCTTGCAATTGTAATAATTATAATAATCAATTTCATTACAAAGATGATTTTGAATAGATAGGCACAACGGTCTCGATACCGTTGTCTCATACAAATATTATGCATACTTTTGTATAGATTAAGGTTTAATAATTAAATAATTAACGCATTTAGTATAGGCCTTGTCTGTATACTGGGGGTATTGCCGTACCCTCAGTTTTTCGACACATGTATTCCATTTTCTCTTATATCATATCGCTAGGTTTTTATTCGTTTACTTTTGTTTTATAATCAGTGTACGGTTATCGACAGATACCAGATAAGGTGTCAAATCATTTAAAATCGCACAAACCTTGTTTATGGATTCACTCTTCTTAATACCCCCCATATATTTTTTATCGGTCAATGGTACTCGGATATCCAGATCTAACCGGTACCAACGTGCAACATCTTCCAGTACCTCACTGATTCTTTTACTATTGAAGTAAAAATAACCTTCCTTCCATGCTAGGGCCTCTTCGATGTCCGCTGGCCTCACCTCAATCCCGGCAGCACCACTTATGGTTTCATAACCGGCATTAATCGTTTTAGAAGTAGCTCCATTGGTTACTTTTATCACTCCTTCCGTAAGGATAGTTTTTATTTTACCACTATACAGGTGTGTATTGACATTGAATGCAGTTCCGAGGGCCTCGACTTCTGTACCCTGTATCTCAACCTTAAAAGGTTTAGAAGGATCTCTGGCAATCTCAAAGTAAGCCTCTCCTTTTACTTTTACCTTTCTCTCCTTACCAGCAAAAAATGAAGGAAATTCCAACTCCGAATCCGCATTTAACCAAACCTTAGTGCCGTCTGAGAGCTGCACATGATAAGTCCCTCCCATAGGTACGTGCAAGGAATGCTTTTGCAGTTCTGTACCTGTCAATGAGCTATAATCAAGCATATCATTGGTCGATTGCAACCGAATGTCGCCATCTACTACGGTCTGACTCCCTCCTGCCTCCAAAACAATTTTTGAACCATCAGAAAGTGTCAGTACGGCATTATCAGTTCCTGGAGTGATGGAGGCCTCGAGATTTCCGTCTATCGTCGACTTCACATCATATTTGATGTTAAAAAGAATAGTAGCTATCACACCAATGAACAAAATAGAGGCGGCTATATTCAACCATTTTCGTCGGATTTTCCGTGGAGAAACTATATCGGAGTTTCTTTTTGAAAGTATACCATTCCAATCCTTTTCTATGTCCACAGATTTGTAATAAAGCTTTCTTTCCTCAATCCGATCCATCGATTGGTCACGATTTTCCGTCCAGGACTTTAAATGGGGAAACTTCTCCACTAATATCTCTAACTCCTTCTTTTCTTCCGAAGAAAGCTCACCTTGTAAATACTTTGAAATAAGTTCCGCAGATCTTAATTGTTGTTCATCCATTGGTTAACGCTGATATAATAACACACTGCCCTCTCATCTATATAGCTAAGACACCTATGTCTTGAGAAAGGATGAAAGGAAATGAAAATATTTTTTATGAAAATCTTGTAAGTCCCCTAAAAGAAAAAGAGAAGTAGAATCTTTACGGTGTTTACTATGGGGCCAAGGGTCACACGTAACAGTTCAACGGAGCGTCTTTTCTGCGTCTTTATCGTATTTATAGATACACCGCACAATTCGGCTGCTTCACTATTGGATTTGCCTTCCAAATAGGTCAAGCGACAGACTTCTTGGCATGATTTGGGAAGCTTTTGTATGGCTGTGTGCAAACTATTGATTGTTTCGGCATAGATCAGTGCATCTAAAAGGCGGATATCAGCATCTTCTTGCCATCCTTGCTGTTGATGATAGGCATCTACAACTTTTAAATGTCGGATATGATTTAAAGAAGCATTTTTAACAGCTGTATATAAGTAGCTTTTGACCAATTTCTCTTGTTCGGGCAACTCGCTTTCTTTCTCCAATAACTTGACAAAGACATCCTGTACAATATCCAACGCTGTCTCCCTACAACTTAGCAAATGTGTAGAGAACTCTATCAACGCAACATAATACTGTACGAAAAGAGCCTTGAGGCGCACTTCTGTAAAGGTCTTGTCCATCACTTCAAATTTATAATCTCTATGGTTAGTAGAATCAAATGTAAGTAATAGAAAATAAAATAGCAAAACAAGAGCCATTCCATCATGGAATAGCTCTTGAAAGGACAGGAGATTATTTTATCTTAAACAGCGTTACTTCCCAGTCAGGATATCAATAATAGAGGGATAACGTAAGGTTTTATTTTCATCAACAATACTATACCCCGCTCCTTTGTAATCAAAGGAGGTATAAGGCACTTGATGTTTATTAAGTATCGAGACAACATCCCGATACCAATTGGAACGACTGGGGTCTTTAACAGTAGACATCGTACCAAATTCACCAATGAAGATAGGTGCTCCTAATCGCTTTGCCATATTGATTCCTTTTAATAAACTTGTTTCTAACACATTTTTATCGTAAGTCCTTTGCCCCGTTGATTGCCAAGCTGTTGGCAACTGCGAGATCCACTCTGTAGGCACCAATTGTCCTGGATATTGGATAGGGATATCCTGCCGCCCACCTGTCGTTGAGGCTAGCCCATATCCGGTCAGAAGATAAGGACCATAAAAATGATCTGTCAATAGAATATTGTGTTTATTAGATGGTAATGTCAGTTCATCATGTTTTAGATTACCATTGGCCGTACACACGCCCACTATAATGGTTCTGTTAGGCTCTTTTGCCCGAATGGCATTTATGGCGAGGGTAGAGACCCTATTCCAATTAGCTGCATTATTAGAGACAGGTTCATTCAATAGCTCATAAGCGACCAAGGAATTCGGATACTTATTCAGCTCATCGGATAAATCTTCCCATAATTTAACAAATTTAGTAGGCTCATTGGGATCTGTAAACAAGGTGTTTTCTGTAGCTGTAAATCGGTGATTCCTTGTTATATGCATATCAACCAACACACGCATATTATGCTTTATACACCAATTGATCGCCTTATGAAGTAAATCAAATGCGTAAGGTCTTATTTTTTGCCCAAATTCGTCCCATAAGTGGACTTCATCTATACAAAGCCGAACATGGTCAAATCCTAGACCTGCAAGTAACTGAACATCTTCTTCATTAAAAAAAGCTTCTCGTTGGGCACCACTGTACTTTGGTGTGGATAACCAGGAGGCAATATTCACACCTCTTGAAATATCAAAATTATTGATACTAGCAAGGTCACTTACTGTATAGATCTGTTGGGTTCCGTCTTGGGCCGTTACCGTATATTTAACAGTATTATTGAAGTTTTGCATAAGATCGGGTGCTGGAGAAATCGTCGCTCCACCCGAAATGAGTATAGAAGGTTTAATATTGGATAAATCATGCACGCCTCTGTCTAGTCCAATCATTCTAGCAGATTCCACAATCGTACCATTTAAACCTATTGACGGAAGTGAAAACTTCAAAATCTGAGCCCTACTACTCTTCTTTATATCTGCTATAATACGTAATTTTTCATTCTTACCGTCGGCATTCCTTATCTCTATCGTTAAAGGATTCTCAAGACTAACCCATTCAGGAATTTGTGATAGTACTTCGATTTCGTCGTTAAATCCAATAGTCAGTTTTACTTTGGTGACATCTATTGGTTGGTTACTATCTTCTGGAAAAAAGTAGGGAAAATCAATCAGAATATCGCTCGAATTAACTGTAGACTCTATAGGATAAAACTCTTTGGTATATCCGTCTAGAGTAGCAGTCAATTTAATTATTGGTGAGACTCTATGGTAATAGTTTTTAGTTCCGCTATCTTCTTTGCAGGAAATCAAGCCTGTAAGCAAAAATGCTACTAAAGTAAGTATGTATTTTAATATTAATTTCATCACTTTTTTGATTTTAAGATGTTCATTCCTCTCTTAAGGCAATATTTCTCCCGTTATTACATGTTTATCAATCGTGCCGTCACTATTTAAAACCTCAATAGTATTGAATTTTGTTAGATCCATGATGCTCAACTTAGGCACTATACTTACATTCACTGGAAGTGTTGCCGAAATACGCATTCGAGTTATATTTATAGGAATGACCGAATTACGTGGGTAATATTTTGGAAATTGAATCCGTATAGTATCACCAAATGGTGCAGCCTGTCTAGAAGTAAATTGCTCAACTGAAATTGACTCATCTGCAAATTGGGCATAAATGTTACTTATACCATAACGGGGCCCTGATAAATTGTCTTCTGGCTTTTCGCAAGCAAAGAAGATGAGAGTCACAGTGAAGATAACTGTAACGGAATATCTTATTCTATTTACCATAATTTTATTTGACTTAAAGATGTATTATTCGCGATTTCACTTACAGGAATAGGAAAATTATAGAACCTTTCTTGAAATTTACGGTCAGCTTTATCTACGTCCACATACTCATAGGTAAGGACTCCTCCGGATTTCGTAATTTTCAAACCATGAAAACGGACATTGTTTAACTCAATATGGGCCACGCGCCACCTCCTAAGGTCCCAATAATGAAAACCCTCAAAGGCTAACTCTATTTTTCTCTCGTGTTTAATTGCTTCAAATAAATCATCCCCTGTTCTAGCTAAATAAGGAAGTTTCACGCGGTGACGGATTTTTTCAATAGCTCCATTCGATTCACCGGTTTCGCCCAACTTATAACAGGCTTCCGCTAAATTGAGATAGATTTCAGCAAGTCTAATTTCTATCCAAGGCTGGTCACTGAATGTGGTAGAAATATCAGAAATACTTTCATTTAAGTACTTTTTTAGATAATAACCAGTTGTGGTCTTTCCATAAGCCAAGGGTTGGAAACCGTAATCGACATAGCTATCTTTACCATCTACATAGCTTTCTATTTTTCTTCCTTTCCAATTTGCATTATTATATAATATAGATGCGTGGAATCTCGGTTCCAATAAATCATAAGGTGGTGTCTGCGTAGTTTTTCCTCTCCAATTAGACCAATCGGCCTTTCCTCCTGTCGCCAATTCGTATTCTTCGACCATCTCCTGGGTGGGACAAGCAGCTCCGCCATTATTCGCCCAATCTCCTACTGGTGAAAATTTGCGGTCAAAGGTATGATTTGGAGCAGGAAGTTGATACCTAAACTCTAGAATGGATTCTTTATTGCCCACAAAGTAGGATTTAAAGGCATCCTTATATACACTATTCAGTTCGTACATATTTACGCCATTGTCCTTTAGATTAATCACCTCGATCGCCGCATCTTTTGCCTTTTGCCAACGCTTGGCAACCAACATAGCTCTAGACTTTAGTCCCAAGGCAGCCCCTTTGGTTATTCTACCGTTTTGCGCGACATCCCATTTAATGGGCAAATACTGAATAGCTAGATCGAGATCTTGCTCCACAAAATTCCAACAGGCTTCTTCGGTGCTTACTTCTTTATTATTGGAAGTAGGTAAGTCATCATATAAGACAACGGTATTGGTTCTTAACAATAATTGATAGTAAAGAAACGCACGTAAAAACAACGCTTGCCCTTCATATCTTTTCTTCACCTCATCTGAATATGTTGCATATTTTCTCAATCCTACTATAAACTCATTTACCCGCCTAATTCTATTATAAGAAGCCGTCCATATGACTAGCCCTTGACTTTGGTCTGCAGTAACAAAGAATGGATCTATTGCTATTCGATTAGCATTCCCTGACCCAACAGAAGAAGAACCATATTTTAACATGCTAGTCATCCCTTCGGTGAGTAGCCCATCATTAAATTGATTCGCACCAAAATTGCCATACGATGGGATATATGTATATAGGGAATTGAGGTACAAATCCGTTGAGCTCTCATTTTCCCAAAAAAGCTTATCACTCAATCGATCTGTTGGATCGGGGTCTAAAAAATCCCCACAGCTACTAAGTATAGGAACCCAAAAAAGTATATATATAATTTGTCTCATAACTGTATATTTTAAAACTTGACATCTACACCTAAGGAATATATTTTCTGTTGCGGATAGAATCCATTAGAAACATCCGGGGCTTCAGGGTCCATATATTTGAATTCGGTCCAAGTGAACAGATTGGCTCCAGAGAGATTGACGCGAAGCCCCTGCATCCCTAATCTTTTTATCAAATTTTTAGGGAAATTATACCCTATCTGGGCTGTCTTAACGCGCAAATAACTACCATCAACAATCCACATGGTAGAAGCCCATTTGTTATTCTGGACTTTAACGTCGGATAGCCTCGGGTATTTTGCATTCGGATTATCGGGAGTCCACATGTTTTCTACGAGATAACGTGGCGCATTACCGTCCTGAAAAAAAGGAGTCGTGAATTCGGTATTATCATACCCTATTTCGGGATAAAAACCACTGAGAGCATACTCCGCTTTCGCTGCCCCCTGTAACATAACGGAGAAATCCCAGCCTTTATAACTACCAAAAAGCGTCATACTAGATATCAATTGAGGCATATTACTGCCCGCTATCCACACACGATCCTCATTGTAGGTCAACTTACCATCTCCATTCACATCGAGGTATTTGATATCCCCTGCTTTATTATTACCGAATATACTTGGCCAATTCTGCGCCTCTTCGTCTGTCTGGAATATACCTAAGGCAACTAAACCATGCTTTTCACCCAACGGGCGACCATTTCTTTTAAGATGATCAGGCGTATTAGGGCTATCTTTAACACTTAAATAGCGATTTTTATAATAACTCATGTTAAACTTTACACCATAATTGAACTCACCTATACGATGCTGATGATTTAACCCGAATTCAAACCCTCGATTGTCCGTTTTGCCCGTATTGACTACTGACGGATAATAGCCTCCCATAGATGGCGCAAACGTACCTCCCTGAGCCTCTAAAATATTATCTGTGATTTTATAAAAAGCGTCGACTTCTAGCGACAACAACCTATTCCACAAGCTCACTTCCAATCCTAAATTATAAATACTGACGGATTCCCAAGACAAATCTGGATTGCTCAAAGCACTTGTTATATAAGAATTCATAGCGCTGTTTCCTATCACTACACTAGGGTCTGGGGATGCCAATGCCATTGTACTTAAAAATGTATATGCACTAACACCAGTATCATTTCCCAATCGTCCAATGGACCCCCTCAATTTCATATCATTTACAAAAGGAAGAGCCTCTTTGAAAAACCCTTCTTCCGATAACCTCCATCCCAAGGATAGCGCAGGAAACAAAGCCCATCTCCTATTTTTAGCAAATTTGTAGGAGGCATCATAGCGGCCTGAAATCTCTAGTAGATACTTTCTCCCATAATCATAATTCAGTCGCCCTACAAATCCAGCACTAGGTATATTACTACTTGCTCCCGTAAATGCGCCTGCACCAGGTGTCAATTCATTTGCAAAGCGCAGCTCGGGCAGTTCATCAAAATCTAACCCTTGAGTAGATATAGAGAAACTGTTAGACAATGTTCTAAATTGTTCGTAAAGCGCTAGCCCCGATACAGTATGATTTCCGAAAGAGCGATTATAATTAAATGCCGCTTGCAGGGTCAAATCACCAGATCTAGACATATTTTCAGCTAGTTTTTTGAGCTTTCCTATAGATGAATCTACTATCTGATAATTAATACCACTTTGGTTTACCACTCCTTGCGCCATGAGATAGGGTGTTTGAAAGGCCTTGCCATAGCTACCGTTGTAATCATAGCTTCCCATCACAAAGGAAGAAAGACCACTCGTCACAAATGGCATAGCCCAATCCAATCTCAGATTACTTTGAAAATTGTCGGTATAATTCTTGCGAAAACCGGAATCCTCCAATGCAGAGATTGGGCTCACCAAAGGACCATTAGTTCTATTTCCTGTTGGATAGCCCTCATATTCCTTTGGCAGAT
>JBEBQJ010000170.1:0-10606 GCA_040395455.1 Sphingobacterium yanglingense
ATCCCAAATAGATAAAATATGGAATGACTTCTGGACAGGAGGAATTTCCAACCCATTAACCGTTATTGAACAATTCACTTACCTGATCTTCCTAAAACAATTAGACGACAGGCAGGTAACTATAGATAAAGAAAAGCAACTACTAGGGAGCTCTAAAAAAGTAGACATATACACCGAAGAGCAAAAAGCCTTACGTTGGTCATACTTCAAGGAGTTAGATCCCGAGCGCATGATGGATATCTTCCGTAGACCACAGGTAGAGTTAGACAACCTAACTGCTTTCGATTTCATGCGTACGCTAGGCACAACAGGAGGAAAATTCTCCGAGTACATGAAAGGCGCCACCTTCATGATCGAAAGCCCAAGCCTATTGGATGCTGTTGTACAGCAGATTGACAAATTGCCATTGAGCAATCGAGATACCAAAGGCGATCTATACGAGTACATGTTGAGCAAAATTGCCGAAGCAGGCACCAACGGGCAGTTCCGTACGCCGAGACACATCATCCGCATGATGGTCGAGCTGATGCAACCACAGCAAGACGACACCATCTGCGATCCAGCAATGGGTACCGCAGGCTTCCTGGTCAATGCAGCCGAATACATTCAAGAGACCCACGAAGACTGGTTACTCGACAAAACCTTTCGCGACCATTACTACGGCAACATGTTCAATGGCATGGAGATAGACCCATCCATGTTACGTATTGCTTCCATGAACCTACAGTTGCACGGCATCGAAAATCCGGTGCTTATTTCAGGATCCGCATTAGCCGAGCGCAATGTTGTTAGTTCACAATACTCACTGATCCTTGCCAATCCACCTTTCAAAGGTGCTTTAAATGCCAACGATGTCGAGAGCTCCTTGCTCAAGATGACCAATACCAAAAAGACCGAGATACTATTCTTGAGCCTCATGTTACGCATGATGACCTTAGGTGGGCGTGCAGCAGTCATCGTACCCGATGGCGTATTGTTCGGTTCATCTACAGCACACAAAGCCATCCGCAAAGAATTGTTGGACAATCAGCAGTTACAGGCCGTTATCTCCATGCCTTCAGGCGTATTCAAACCCTATGCAGGAGTGAGTACCGCGATTCTGATCTTCACCAAGACCAATTCCGGTGGTACCGACAAAGTATGGTACTACGATATGAAAGCCGATGGTTATAGCCTAGACGACAAGCGAAATGCCATCTCGGCAAATGATATCCCGGATATTATAGCACGTTACCAAGATCTTGCGAATGAGCAAGACCGCACTCGTACCGATCAATCCTTCTTTGTACCAGCACAGGAAATCCGCGATAATGCCTACGACTTAAGCATCAACCGTTACAAAGAGGTCGTGTATGAGGAGGTAAGCTATGAGAAGCCAACAGTCATCTTGGAGCAGATAGCAAGTATCGACCAAGAAAGACAAGCATTGTTAAACGAATTGAAAGGGCTGTTGTAGTATGTGGGAGAAAGTTAAGCTAGGAGATGTTTGTACTATTTTTGGAGGTTATGCTTTTAAAAGTGATCAATATGTAAAAAATGCTATACCATTAGTAAGGATCTCAAATATCACCGAAAATCAAATCATTTTAGATGATGAATGTTCAATAGAAGAAAATTCAAAATTTAATCAGTTTGAAATACTAAATGGCGATATTTTAGTTGCTTTATCAGGTGCAACCACTGGAAAATTTGGAGTATTTAATTCTAACAATAAAGCGTATGTGAATCAGCGTGTTGCTTTGATTAGAAGAACAGATAAAACTTGTCAAAGATTTGTTTTATACTATCTTAATCAAATTAAAGAAGATATTTTAAGAAAAGCTGGAGGAGCCGCTCAACCAAATATTAGTACATCAGAATTAGGTAAATTTGAAATCCCCCTTCCACCACTAACAATTCAAGAGAAAATAGCTGAGATCTTGGACAAGGCGGATGAACTACGTCGCAAAGATAAAGACCTACAAACCAAATACGACGAACTTGCACAAGCCATCTTCATCGATATGTTCGGCGACCCCGTAAGAAATGAGAAAGGCTGGGAAGTGAAGAGGCTACATGATTTAGGTACAGTAGACAGAGGCGTCTCTAAACATAGACCTCGAAATGCACCAGAATTACTTAATGGATTATATCCCTTGATTCAAACTGGAGATGTAGCAAACTCAGGAGGGTGGATTTCAAAATACAAGGCAACATATTCAGAAATAGGTCTTAAACAAAGTAAAATGTGGTCTTCTGGTACATTATGCATTACTATTGCTGCTAATATTGCTAAGACTGGTATACTTACTTTTGACGCATGTTTTCCTGATAGTATAGTAGGATTTATTTCAAATAGTTCTTCTAATGAAGTTTTTATTCAATATTGGTTTTCTTTCTTTCAAAAGATTTTAGAGGATCAAGCACCAGAGTCAGCTCAGAAGAACATAAATTTAGCTATTTTGCGTTCACTCGAGATAATCGTCCCCCCAATCCATCTCCAAGAAGCCTTCGCTAAAAAAATAGAACTAATCAACCAGCTCAAAGCGCAGACTAATGCAGAGAAGTCTGAAGAGCTATTTCAGTCCTTATTACAAAAAGCATTCAGAGGCGAGTTAGTAAGTTAAAATCTTACTAACTCGTCATCGCGAGGCACGAAACGATCTCAAACCTGCTAGGCCAAATGGTATACCTCCAAGATCGAAACGTCGTACCAAATACCCAGGAAATAGACTAAAAAATCATTGGTAACTAAGTAATCGGTCACTCGATGTAAAACAACAACTTAAATTATGAATACAAATAGCAAACATCAGATTAAGTTTAATGACCTTGAAAAGGACTTCAAAGAACATTTAAATCTTCATAATAATAGCAGAATACTCTTTACATCACCTTATGGACAAGGAAAGTCTACATTCTTAAAGGAGTTCTTCGAGGATGAATACATTGATTTCACTGTCATAAAGCTTTTTCCGGTTAACTATTCTATTTCTCCAAATGAAGATATTTTTGAGTTAATCAAGTTTGATATCGTCACCCAGTTGATGGTAATGGCGAAGGACTATTTAGAAAAGGAGGATTTTTCAATTTTATTAACAAGCCAAGTATTTGTTAAAGAAAGGTTTAAAGCGAATCAGTTAACATCTTTTTTTTTATCTGCTCTTAGCATGCTAGGCAAAACGGATTTTGAGATAATAGATTTACTTATGCCTAAGCTAATTGACGCGACTGCAAGAACCTCTAAAAATTGGTGGAAATTTCACAAAAAAGCTCAAATAGACGAAGAGAAAAAACTTTCTCAATATTTAAGAGAATTACAAGGCAAAACTGGGCAACCTTATGAAATGGACGCCATCTCCATACTGATTTCAAATCTAATTTCAAGAATAAAAGGCCATACTAAAACCGTACTGTTGATAGATGATTTGGATCGCCTAGATCCCGAACATATTTTTAGATTGTTTAATATTTTCTCTGGACATTTCGATATAATCAATGGAGAAAGCAAATTTGGTTTTGATAAAACAATATTCGTTTGTGATATCGACAATATACATAATATCTTCAGTCATCGGTATGGAATGAATGTAGATTTCAAAGGCTACGTTGATAAGTTTTACTCCCTTGTACCCTTTCATTTTGATAGCAAAACTTTCATCATGAAAGAAATATATTCTTTATTACAGAGTCTGACAATCGATAAAAATAAAAGTGACTATATCGTACGAGAGATTTTACTTCGTGATGAAAATGGAGATATGATATACAAATGCTTTGAGCATTTGGTGCTAACTTTTATTGATGCCAATTTTATCAATTTAAGGTCCTTACAGCAAACGTGTATTATAACGAACAAAGAATTACTAACAGAAAAGAATAATAATTCGGCATTCAACGTTAGAGATTACCCCATTTTATGGATTTTCTTTGCCCTAAAAGACCTTGTTGGTTCTTGGGATCTATTAGATGAAAAAATTAAAATATTATCCGATAAATTTGACAACTCCTATATAGCAAGAGCAAACAAGCTCTACACACCATCTATTGATTCAGTAAAAACTGCAATAATTGAATACTGTATTCCTTTTAATAGAAATGGAGTTAAAATACTACACAAAGAGGAGCCCACAAAAGGCTGCTGTCTAAAATTATCTGACATAGGAGTGATGTTCGAGTATGAATACGTCCGAAAGAATATGGACTCGAATACTTGTAGTATAAAACTTAACGAAGTAATAAATTTGGAAAATAAAGGCATGGATATTAACCTAAATGCACTCATTGTTAGAACTTATCGGCAATGTCGAAGTAAAAGAATACTTACAGATTAGTCATAAGCTGAATTATTACTGTGCATCCAACAAAAAACAAAAGTTTACAATTTATGTAAACTTTTTTTGTTAACTTAGTATGTGAATATCATCGAAACAGCTACAGGCCATAAGCATATTATCGAAATTGCTCCTGTTGAAAAGAGCGATTTCAAGAACCTACCTGCAAGCAGGTATTACTTTGATTGGAGGCAGGAAGCCGAATTTGAGATATTCAAACTGACGATCCAGGGGAAAGACGATATATTGGGATTAATTTCGTTTGAATAGATCACGGAAGAAATGCGATTTCATATACGGTTACTGACTGCATCGCGCGAGAATGTAGGGAAGGATAAGATATACGACAGGATTATTGGCAACTTATTGACATACGTAGCCAAGCTTGCAGTACGTGATTTTGGCGAATGGGCTTGTATTTCATTAAAGCCCAAGACTGAAATTGCAGCGCACTATATCGACAAATATAAAATGAATATTACCGGAGCGACACTTAGTTTGGAGGTTCCGGAGATTTTTGAATTAATTGAACTTTATGACCATGACAACTAAAAAAACAACTCTTTTGGATGCGATCGAATATGGCGTAGATGCGAGATATAATTCGCAAAAGGAGCAAGAAAAGGATGGGCAGGCATTAATGGAAGCAAGACGTGCAAGGATGGCTCAAATGTCTAAGGACGATATACTGCGCGCAAAACTCATGCAGCTCAAGCTACAAATGGACGAATACTTGAACTCCAATGAAGAGGGTAAGATACATCATTTCACTTCCTTTCTAAATGCTTATATCGATACCATCTATGATAAGCAACAGGAGTTTGCGCAAGATTTGGACATCACACCGGTTTCATTAAGTCAGATACTAAACAATCACCGTGAACCAAAGGAGGAGTTTTTCAAGAAACTGATGATTCACTCCGAGCGCGTTTTTAAAGCGATCAAAGGATTTCATAAACAGAGTTGGTATATGATTTATTACCGCGACAAAATTAATGAAACGATGGCGCAACAAGATGAATGGGGCCCCGAACTGGAAAAGAAAATAAAGTTTCCCGCATTTTCATAATCACATTATTAACCACGATTAATGTATCTTCTACTATATACTTGAAGATACCTATATAGACCGAAAATTGAGAAGAATTAGATGGTGTCAAATTTTGAGTTTTTAGCGGAAGAGTTTCCTCTTATTTACCAAGAGATCACACAGGCAGAACAGAACACATTCACTGCCCCACGTTACGCAGCGATGTTGTGTCGATCCACATTAGAGATGTCCCTATTTTGGCTGTATGAGAATGACTCGGATTTTGAAATGCCATTTGACAAATCCATCAATAGCCTACTACATACCGATTCATTTAAAGACAATATAAGGGGATCTGTCCGTGAAGAGCTGAACACAGTTCGCCTACTGGGCAATATTGCATCACATGCCGGCAAAGGTAATGCCGTCAAAACAATAAAAGATACTGAAGCATTACATGCCCTAAAGTGCATGTACAATTTCCTGCACTGGATTGCTAAGTTGTACGCCAAGCGATTCCCCTCAGACATTCAATTTGATGAAAACCTGATCCCACGTGGCCAGGTCGACGATATCAATGCAAAAAAGGTAAAAGAATTGAACAACTCTTACCAGGAGGCACAAAAACTAGCAGAAGAGGCTTACCAGGAAAAACAAAAGGCCTTACTAAAGAATGAAGAGCTACGATACCAATTAGAAGAATTACAAGCGCAACTTGCAGATAGGAAAGAAGAGCGTGAGCAGATTATTGCAGAGTTGCCAGCTCCACCAGTTTTAATAACTGAATTGGAAACACGTCGCTTGCTCATTGATCTTTACTTAAGAGAAGCAGGCTGGGACAACCTACAAAAACCCCGTGACCTCGAGTACGAAGTGCATGGTATGCCTTTATCAACAAATCCATCTGGCAGGGGCTATATAGACTACGTCCTTTGGGACGATGACGCCAAACCACTAGCTATTGTCGAGGCCAAAAGTACGCTTCACGATTCGAATAAAGGACAACATCAAGCATCACTATATGCCGATTGCCTAGAGAGGAGTACCGGACAGCGTCCAATTATTTTTTACTCCAACGGCTATGAAACACATATTTGGGACGACCAGTTTTATCCGCCGCGCCGGATATATGGCTTCTACACCAAAAAAGAATTACAAACGCTGATCAAGAGACGGGAGACCCGCAAAGACATCCGCAAGTTTGAAGTGAATTCGAGTATTGCCGGTAGGTCCTACCAATTAGAAGCAATACAACGCTTGTCAGAGCATTTCGTAGCGTCAAAGAATGATACCTTAAGGGGAACTAACCGTCGTGCACTGTTGGTCATGGCAACGGGTTCCGGCAAAACCCGTACAGCAGCTGCCATTGTTGATATGCTCACCAAGTCCAATTGGGCAAAGCGCATACTTTTTCTAGCAGACCGAAATGCCCTGGTTACGCAAGCTAAAAATGCCTTTAAAGAACATTTGCCTAATCTATCTACTGTAGATTTGACAAAAGAAAAAGAAACTGGCCATACCCGATTAGTCTTTTCGACCTATCCTACAATGATGAATCTCATCAACAATCAGATGGAAGGCGAAAACCGTGATTATGGAGTTGGTCACTTTGACGCTATATTTATCGATGAGGCACACCGTTCTATCTATCAAAAATATCAGTCCATCTTCGATTACTTCGATGGTTTATTGATAGGACTAACCGCTACACCCAAAAAGGAACTAGATAAAAACACGTATTCATTCTTCCAATTAGAAGACGATATCCCAACCTTTGCATACGAGTTAGACACGGCTGTACATGACGGTTACTTGGTACCACCGCGTGCTTATTCTGTTCCGATACAGATGGTACGGGATGGGGTCAAATACAAAGATCTAAGCGATCAAGATAAACAAGAGCTGGAAGAGAAGCTAGGATTGACTGAAGTATCAGACGAAGCACTCCAAGAGTTTGAGATAGGCTCATCGCAGATCAATTCCTTTCTATTTAATGAAGGGACAGTAGACCTAGTACTAGATCATTTGATGACCAGCGGCCTAAAAGTAGCTTCCGGCGATAAGGTAGGGAAGACCATCATTTTCGCTCGTAACCACCGACATGCTGTATTTATAGAAGAACGTTTCAATAAAAACTACCCTGAGTACGGTGGCAACTTTTGTCGAGTCATTGACAATTACAACGACAAAGCGCAGGACCTACTGGAGAAATTCTGTTATGACAAAGAAGAGCTCGAACCACAGATTGCCATTTCCGTAGATATGATGGATACCGGAGTAGATGCACCGAGTGTCCTCAATCTTGTGTTCTTCAAACCTGTGAAATCGTACGCCAAGTTTTGGCAGATGGTAGGTCGAGGCACTCGCTTACGTCGTGATTTATTTGGCCCAGGCGAAGACAAAGAATATTTCTTGATATTTGATTATTGCCGTAACCTGGAATTCTTTCAGGAAAATCCAGACGGACACCAAGCCAACGCGCAGCGGCCTTTAAGCCAGCTATTATTTCTGGAGCAATTGCATGTGGCCAATCTCATTCAAGAGAATGCGGATGCCAATGGCCAAGATTTAGCATTGGCAAAAGAATACATCGATGACCTTCACGCTAAAGTAGCAAAGCTCGATACCGCACGCTATGAAGTCAGAAAGCACCTAGCTGCAGTACATCAATATGCAGATAGAAGCAAATGGGATAATCTAAATAAATCTGCTCTTCTAACTATAGAAACGGAATTGTCCCACCTCATCCCATATACCGAGGATACCGATGAGATGGCCAAACGCTTTGATCTCAACAGCTATAAGCTACAGGTAGCAATGATCAATAGATCACCCCGTCAGACAACCCTTGTCCAGAATTTTATGGAAATAGGGAAGAGGCTCTTGAAGAAACGAAACGTACCAGCAGTAGCAGCCAAAGAAGTCACTATACGCGAAATGGCATCAGTAGATTTCTGGCAAGAGATTTCACTTTCCAAAATTGAAAACCTGCGTGAGGAAATTCGTGACCTCATCCATTTGCTAAAAGAAGAAAATAATATCAAGCCGATTTACACCAAGCTTGACGATAAACTTCTAAGGGAAGAGATAGTCCAGTATGATATTATCGAAAACTTTAAAAACCTACAAAGCTATAAAGATCGCGTAACAGCCTTTATCAAAAAGAACAAGCACCATCTGGTAATTGATAAACTTCATAAAAACCAAAAAATCAACGCCTTTGAATTGCAACAACTTGAGCAATACTTAATAGCCGAAGCCCTGGGATCCAAAGAAGAATTTGTAAAAGAATTTGGCGATCAACCCCTAGGAACCTTCATCCGGTCCATCATTGGACTAGACCAAGAAGCCATACAAAATCATTTTACCAGCTTCATTGGCGAGGCCAACCTATCCGCTAAACAGATCAAGTTCATGGACACCGTAATCCGCTACTTCGTAAGCAATGGCTACCTCGAAACAGCAGATCTCGTGGAGCCACCATTCACCGAACTAGACGACAGCGGAGTAATAGGCTTGTTTGAGGACAATCACGTCCATAAACTAATTGGCTTAATCCGAGAAGTAAACCAAAACGCAGACATAGGTGCATAAGGTTGATTTACCTACTACATTTTTATCAGCCTCTAAAGCACAGCAATATGCCTTAAATATATCTGGAGGAAGTGGAAAATCATCCTATTACGTATCTGTTGGTTTTGATAGAGAAGACGGCGAAAAGAAGTTTAATAGTAACAATCGTTCTACTGTGTGTCCGTATATAGAACAAGATTTATTCAATTGGCTACGTATCAAGAGTGGTGTTTATTTAATAAACACCAAAAGCAATGTAGATAATACGTTGAATTCTATTATCCAATTAAATAAAGTAAATTTCCCATATTTTTAAATTCTATAACTATTATTTGTCTTTTTTCGATAAACACTTTACGGAAATACTTGTTATTTATACATTTATTTTATGCTCTTTCATTTACCATCCACCACTTGTATTATTATTTCTTTGGTCAACTTCGACAACGCACTCCTGTTCAGTAAATGGCTATGTCATGCACCGGATTATTTGTTACAATTTTTGATACTGCTTACTGCCCCCAAAGTTTCACGGTTATAACCAATTAGTCGACCTTTTATCTATTCTATTCGTAATTCCAACTCATTTTGTATAAGTTTGTGTATTACTTTACCTAAATGCTTAATTACAATACATATAGCGATAGCGAACTTATCAATCTTTTAAATACAGATGATGAACGGATTTTAGTAGAAATCTATAATCGTTATTGGGATAAAATGTTGGCAGTAGCATTTAATCGTTTACATAATCTGGAAGAAGCAGAGGAATGTGTTCAGGACGTTTTGTATAAATTGTGGAGACTCCGTTTTGCATTTAAGCTTCAAAGTGAGAAATTATCCTCGTATCTTGCCCGTGCTATACGAAACCAGACTTTTAATGTGTTAGAACAGCGCCATAGAAAGCAGATAAGCCTAGCTGAATATGACGCCGAATCTGTAGATATCATGTCGCCCGAACGGCAATTAATCCTGCAGGAGTTGCAACAGCAGATCGACAATGCTATCAAGAGCCTTCCATCCCAATGCCAACTTGTGTTTGTCCTGAATAAAAAAGAAGGACTCTCCACAAAGGAAATCGCCAACAAGCTTGACCTGTCAGAAAATACTGTCAAATCACATCTGAAGAAGGCAAAAAAAGATTTAGGTAACAATACAGAGCTTTTAACAATGATGGTCTTTTTGTATTTATATACACAGCACTATTAAAAAAAAATCCCCCCTACTCACCCTGCCTGCAAAATTTACTGTCTATATTATTAGAAGTACAGGACTATCATTTTTTAATCATGCAGAAAGATCCACAATATATAGAAGATCTCGTGGCCAAATTTCAGTGCGGCGATATCAATCCAAGAGAGCTCAACGAGCTCGTGAACTGGTATAATAGCCACATGGATGATTAGGTGATTATTCCTACGGAACATCCATTACGTAGTAGCGAAATAAAGCAACGCATGCTAGATGGCTTAATGGCAAAAGTTCAGGAAGATAGGTCTATTTCTGCCCTTAGGAGACCATTCAAGCGGCCATGGCTTTGGGTTGCCTCCACTGCTGCTGTATTAATATTAGCAGGCAAATGGTTGTTTGATAAGAAAGAGGCAGATCCCGCTAACTATCAGGTAGTCCAAGATATGGCTGTAGATTCAGTGTTGCCTGGCGGCAATAAAGCTATACTTGTACTGGCCGA
>JBEBQJ010000171.1:0-10601 GCA_040395455.1 Sphingobacterium yanglingense
ACCTAGGAAAACAGTATTTTGACCTTGCCAATACCCTATGGCAGGATGAATATACCTTATGGAACGCACGTATGGGTTTCCAATGCAAGCGAATGGAAATCGCTTTATGGGGGACAAACCTTACCAATAGAAAATATATTGGTTATGCCTATGATTTTGGAGCAATAAATCTAGGAGCACCACGTACTTATGGCCTAACTGTCAAAACTATTTTTTAAATTGCGGTAACGTACACAGTTTTACCTAAAGATATCCAATAATTATGAAGGAGATAGAAATTAAAAGAATAGATTCCAATTTTCAGCGCGAAGAACTAAATCATTTTTTTGGCTTTAAAGGTGGCTATTTGACCGAACTATGGCAAAATATCGTTCGCATCGAAAGTAAGAATGGCTTTGAAGGTATAGGCCTAGGTACCCAAAGTGTACTCTATGGTGATGCCAATGTATTCGCTTCCACATCCGAATCCAATGGCAATGCGCTTATGTATGTCGTAACCAATAGGGCGCTCCAGCAAATAAACGGTCAAAAGTTTAGATCCCCTATCGCACTTTTGGACAGCATCATCCCGCAAATATACCAAGAAGCCAAAGAAATAACAGGAATCGACCAGCTTAACATTAATTTCCTTTACAATGCATTACTAAGCGTTGACAATGCACTCTGGTTACTATATGCGGCCGAAAACAGCTTAACGACCTTCCATGACATGATTCCGGAGCCCTATAAGGCGGCCTTATCCCACCAAAACAAAAAAATAGCGGTCATGTTCCAGATATCCTACGATATGCCCATTAGCGATATCGTCCGGGCAGCTGACGACGGTTATTTTGTGTTCAAGATTAAGACTGGATTTCCAGGCTCCCCTGAGGAAATGCTAAAAAAAGACATCGATAGACTTACACAGATACATCAAGCATTAAAGGATAAAAAGAACGGACAGACACCGACAGGCAAGGTATATTATACCATGGATGCAAATGGTCGCTATCCGGACAAAAAACTCCTTACTAAATACTTGGACCATGCCCGGTCTATTGGAGCTTTCCCCCATATCCTTTTATATGAAGAGCCTTTCGTAGAAGAGAACAAGGAAAATGTATCTGATCTAGGTCTATTGATTGCTGCAGACGAAAGCATCCACACCGAGGGGGATGCCTACGAAAAGTTGAACTTGGGCTATGGCGCCTTCGTCCTGAAAGGAATCGCCAAAACCTTAACCTCTACTATTAAAATAGCTAAAATAGCATACGAACATGCTATCCCCTGCATCTGCTCCGATCTAACGGTCAATCCAACCCTCGTCGACTGGAACAAAAACGTCGCTGCCGCTGTAGCGCCTTTTCCTGGCCTAGGTATGGGGATGATGGAAACCAACGGTGATATGAACTATAAGAATTGGACAACGATGAAATCACACCATCCTTATCCCAATGCCAGGTGGGCCAATGCGATCAATGGAGCCTTTGAGCTGGATGACGATTTTTACACAAAAGGGGGCGGCATATTTGACGTACCGGCATACTATAAAAACTTTTTTAAACACAAATAACAAATTATGCGAACCCATAGAAAAACCTGGAATACAAGCCTAATATTCCTGTTCTTGCTGGCGATACAAACCATTGGATCTTCTGCATTTCAAAAAGGAGATCCTACAAAGATCGAACTCCTCGTCCTTCCAGGCCTACAGTTTAATCTTTCTCGCTTTCACGTAAAACCGGGAGAATCCATCGAGTTGACATTTACCAATACAGACGATATGGACCACAATCTTCTGATCATCAATCCGGGTAAAAGAGAAAAAGTAGTTCAAAAAGCTATGGATATGGGTGTCCATGCACTAAAGAACAACTATATACCAGATGATCCCGATGTCCTGTGGCACACCCCTATCCTACATGACGGGCAATCAAAAAAACTGGCTTTCAAAGCGCCCGACAAAGAAGGGGTCTACCCCTATGTGTGCACATTGCCCGGACACGGCTTCGTGATGTATGGCGCGATGTACGTGAGCAAAGACGGAAAAATGCCTCCTATCGAAAAAGACAACAATGTGCCTCCCACACGAATGAAAACCGAAGACCACCATCTTCACCACAAGGCGCAACACCCTTACACGCTTACGCCCCCCTACCTTTATAGACTGTATATGGAAGGAACTGGACCTGCAACAATAGCGGTACACCTTCCCGAAAAACTATCCTACTCTTGGGACGCAGGAACCTGTATGTTACGATTCGCTTGGAAAGGTGACTTCGTAGACAACACGCTACTTTGGAAAGGTCATAAAGACGCTCGTTCGGTGATTTTGGGGGATATATTTTACCGTGAAAACCAAAAACATGTACTAACAATAGGAAACGCTGCTGCAACTCCAAAGCTGGAATTCAAAGGATATCGAATAGCTAAAGGGGGATATCCTGAGTTCAAATACCTAATAAACGGTATTGAAGTATTCGAACTTGTCAAAGAGATGGAAGGTGGTAAAGGAATCGTAAGAACTTTCAGAATCCCCAAATTGAATGATACCGTGACCATACATCTTACATCTGCGACCGGTGTACAGCATTATTGGGACGGAAAAGCCCTTTCGAATGCAATGCTACAGTTATCGCCTACTGAAGGCAAGCACTTCAGCATAGCGTCTAGAACCATCGAAAATGCATCATGACCACAGCACTTGATGTAGTACCTTTAAAAAACAGACAGATGAAAACGAACATCCTTTTATTGGCCCTGACATGTACCTTATTCTCTTGCAAAAATAGGGAGAAAGAAGCCGATCAGTCTTATCTCGTAGAGACCATAACTATGCCCGAAGGCTTAACAGCCGAGGTTGCAGCATTAGATTTCTTACCTGACGGCAGACTCGTCGCCGCATTCATGCGTGGAGAAATCATGATATATGAACCTAGCACCGCGAACTGGACTTTGTTTGCTACTGGCCTGCACGAACCCCTTGGCTTGCTAGCTGTCAATGAAAAAGAAATATTAGTCATGCAACTCCCAGAACTGACACGTGTCAAAGATACCGACGGTGATGGAGTAGCGGACGAATATGAAACGGTATATGACGAGTTTGGAATGACGGCCAATTACCATGAATTTGCCTACGGTCCAGTAAAAGATTCCAAAGGCAACTTATATATCGCACTTAACTCAGCTTCATCAGGAGGAGATATTGCTCCCGAAGTAAGAGGCACCTATAACCCTGATGGCAAAGGTGTACAACGGGCGATGTTTTCGGTAGTACCTTATCGCGGTTGGGTGATGAAGATAACACCAGAAGGCAAAGCTATCCCGTTTGCCTCAGGTTTTCGCTCTCCCAATGGCTTGGTCATTGACAAAGATGACAATCTCTTCGTTACCGACAATCAAGGAGACTGGGTAGGATCTAGTCCACTGTACCATGTACGCGAGGGACAATTCTACGGGCATCCAGCCTCCTTGGTCTGGGATCCCAAATGGGATAAAGGCAATCCTTTCGAATGGGCTATAGACTCTTTGGATAGACTGCGTGACAAGCCAGCGGTAATATTCCCTCACGACGTCATCGCCAACTCTCCCACCCAACCGATAGTAGTGAAAAAGGGAATGAACATGGATCATTTCTTGGGCCAATTGCTCATCGGCGAAATGAATACAGAGCGGATTGTACGCGTAATGCTTGAAGAAGTCAATGGGGTACGTCAGGGTGCTACAACAATATTCCTCGAAGGCCAAGGCCTAAGAAAGGGAAATAATCGACTGGCCATTGCTCCAGACGGCAGTCTATGGACCGGACAGACTGACCACGGTTGGTTGGGAGACCGAGGCATCCAAAAAATCACAGCGACCAACCGCGTACCTTTCGACATCAAGAACATAACACTTGAAAAGGATGGATTCGAGCTGGAATTCACCAAGCCATTTGTCGGTTCGCACCATGTGGGTCTCGCATCCCTATTAAGTGTTAAAAAATACAACTATCACTACCATGCGAAATATGGGTCACCTCGGATCAACGAGACGGAAGTCCCTATCGACAGACTCACCGAGAACAATAAAGAAAATGCGACAAAAGTTAAATTAAACCTCGGAAAACTAGAAAAAGGATTCGTGTATGAAATCAGGATAGATTCACTTTATAGTAAAGGACAGCGGGATACCTTAAAGAATAAGGTTATAGCCTACACTGTCAAGGAAACAAAATAGAGGTACTCGTATACAGAACTCTATCGACTACGTCTTGATTGTTTTTCAGATATTAACACTACAATGCATAAAACAACGGGTGGTCCTAGGGCCACCCGCTTATAAATATAACACACGCTATTTTTGACGAACTACAGTTCACCTTTTTATTTCTAGCCTCTCAGGCACATCGTTCCCTCCGCTAACTCAGCTACATAACTATCCATTACAATTCCAAATGAAGATTCATAGTCTAAACTCACCCGTTTTACCAGTTCATCCACAAAAGATTTTTTTACCAGATTGAGCGTACATCCGCCAAAGCCGCCGCCCATCATACGAGCGCCCAATACCTCAGGAAATCCCTGAACATAATCTACCAAATAATCAAGTTCCGGGCAGCTTACCTCATAGGATTCTTTGAGTCCTTTGTGTGCAGCATAGAGCATCTCTCCGACACCCTCCAAGTTTCCAGCATTCAAATAATCGCATACGATAGACACCCGCTGTATTTCTTCAATGACAAAACGAGCCTTAATATAGGTTTCACTCTCTACATCAGGGATTGCCCGTACAAGCATTTCGACCGAAGCATCGCGTAAGCTATTCACCTCTGGGTATACCTTCTGCAAAAGTGCTACTGCCATTTCACATTGCCGTCGCCTGTCATTGTAGGCCGACGAAGCCAATGAATGGCTTACATTGGTATTTAAAAGGACAAAAACATACTCGCCTAATGCTAACGGGAAATACGTGTAGTCCAGACTTCGGCAGTCCAGTTTCATAACCTGGTCCTGTCTGCCATGTAGCGATGCGAATTGATCCATGAGTCCACATCGTACCCCAATAAACTCGTGCTCACACTGTTGTCCTATTTTGGCCAATTGCATACGGCTGTATCCCAGACCAAACAATTCATTTAGCGCATATCCTACGGCAGACTCGAGTGCTGCAGAAGAGGACAATCCCGCCCCTATCGGTACATCGCCATATACTGTCATTTCAAAACCCTGTTCAAAAACAGGGGTCAGCAGTTTTGCAACACCTAAGATATAACTTGCCCATTGCTTGGTCTGTGGTTCTATTTGGTCGATAGTAGACTCTACCATTTCCTCAAAGTTAACGGAATAAAGTTTTATCAATTTATCATCCCGTTTTGAAACACCTACATATACATATCTATTGATTGCTGCTGGCAGAACAAAACCGTCGTTATAATCCGTATGTTCGCCAATGATATTGATACGTCCAGGCGAGCGGTACACCTCGGCTAGCTGACCAAATTTTGCAAAATGTCTGTCCGCTATGGTATTTTGTATGATATCCATCATTGTACTTTTTTATAATGTATGGTAGAAACCTGTTGTAACATCTGCGCTGCCTTTTCTGGTGTAATATCACGTTGGGCATCGGCAAGCATCTCGTAGCCCACCATAAACTTTTTGACGGTAGCCGATCTTAATAAGGGTGGATAAAAATGCATATGCCAGTGCCATCCGATTTGCTCGCCATTATTTACGGGAGCTTGGTGCATACCGGCAGAATAGGGAAAGGACGTTTGAAACAAGTTATCATAACGAACAGTGAGCTCCTGGATTACAGCAGCAAGATCATTACGTTCTTCCAAAGAAAAACCAACAATATCTTTCACACTTCTTTTACTTATTATCATCGTCTCAAAAGGCCATTTTGCCCAATAAGGGACCACACACACGAAGTAATCAGAGTCAATAATTATCCGTTCTTTTTTTTCCAGTTCCGCTTCAACATAATCCTTCAATAAGGTCGTTCCGTGTTTTTGGAAATAGGCCTTCTGCCGCCTTCCTTCCTGCTCTATTCCAGAAGGAATGCCCTGCTGGGCCCAAATCTGACCATGGGGATGCGGATTACTACAGCCCATGATAGCTCCTTTATTTTCAAATATCTGAATATATTTCACCCAGCTATGTGAAGACAGGTCAACAAACTGTTCATGCCAGGTCGTGACCACTTTAACCAAAGCATCAAGTTCCATTTCTGCCAATGTCAGGTCATGTCGTGGACTAAAACTGATTACTTTGCAAATACCTCGCTCAGCCTCAGTGATAAACAAGTCATTTTCGTTCTTATAAAAGGAATTATCATTGTTCAATAATGCTGAAAAGTCATTCACAAACACAAAGCTATCCTTATAATCTGGATTGACTGCTCCCTCGGCCCGCTTATTACCTGGACAGAGATAACATTCTGATTCATAAGGAGCCCGTTCTTCGTAAACAGCTTTTTCAACCTGTCCCTGCCAAGGGCGCTTACTTCGATGTGGCGAGACCAATACCCTCTCCCCAGTAAGGGCATCGATCCTTATATGCGGATCATTACTTATCTGAAAGCTCATAAATACGATTGTACAGTATAAAAATAAATTAAACAACAACCTTTCTCGACGCCCGCCATGGTACAATGGCTGAAATCAGCACCACCGTAGCAATACTCCCTACCAGCATCATATCCTTGGGCGACACAAAACAAAGCCCGTACAATAAGAAAGCAATAAAGACCAATGAAAAGGCAATCATACTGAGACCGAATCGATTTTGCTTTCTTAGGGCAAGGATCTCTTCTTCATCCATCTCCTGTACTTCCATTTTTTTCAAAGCCCTATGCTTTTGCAGGTCTTCATATTCTTGACTTATCTGACCTTTATAACGTGCATATAGCTCATAGCACAGCAAGAGTATAAAAGGCAGTACCACTCCCAATAACATTTCATTCGCCCTACTCAATTTAAAATCCATCAATGTGGGGGTAATTATCTTGAATAGCAAATTGGTCGCAAGGCTGACAGCCGTGATATACAATGTAGCCCGACCGGTCAATCGCTTAGAAAACAATGCCCATATAGGAGGTGCCAATAATGGTCCGCCTGTAATCGCTCCAACACTCAATGTAAACTCTACGATACCTCCAATTAACGGAACAATGAGTGCAATACCAATCATAAAAAAGCCGAAGAACCAAGACGAACCACGGGCTACAGCCATCAGTTGCTTGTCAGAGGCGTTTGGATTGACAGTGCCCTTATAGATATCATTGGTAAATACCGCGGACACGACGTTTAGCGCTGTATTGGCCGATGCCGATGTAGAAAAGTACATCCCTGTCAGCATCAATCCAAGCAATCCCGCAGGTAGCACATGCTTACAGACCATAATATATGCACTTTCGACTTCAATCCCGGTAAGCCCAGGATTTATAGAGCGGTACAACATTGGCGGAATCATCCATAAAATAGGGCTGATGATGTAAAGAGCAGCAAACAAATACGCTACTTTCGATGCGGATCGAGGACTATCCACACTGGTATACCGCTGTACAAAAGTCCAGTTTCCACCAATATAAAAAATATGGTACAAGGCAAAAGCAAATATAAACCCCCAGGTATACTCCCCGTTGACCAAATTAAAAAAATCATCGGGCACCTTATCCACAAACGATTGTATACTCCCTACTTCATCAAAAACAAGGGGGATAATAATAAATATTGCCGCTGTCAATACCACAAACTGCAAAATATCCGTTACCATAACGGCCCAGAGTCCCCCTACCGCTGTATAAGCTATCATCAAAATCCCCAATACAATAGTTACCGGTACCAAAGGGTACTCCAAGGAAACGGATACCAGCTTAGCGACAGAATAGAGGACCGATCCTTTTATCAACACCGATACGATCATAAATACATAGATGTAGAACTTCTGTACTAGTCCACCCAATCGTTCCCTAATAAATTCTGCCGCAGTCAGATTTCCGGTAGCCTTCCACTTTGGAGCGAGATATAATCCAGTAAACAATCCCCCTATACACATGGTCCACTGTATTGTGATCGCTACCCAACCATGGCTATAGGCAATAGATCCCCACGCAACGAATGTACCTGCAGAGAAAAAGCTCATGAACAATGATAAACCACCAATAAACCAAGGTACGGACTCTCCTCCTGCAAAAAAAGATTTCAAGTTCCTCCCTGTTTTAGAAAAGCTTATTCCTACCAATAAAATAAACACCGAAAAAACGGTTATTACGAGTGTATCTGTCATCTTAAAAAAGTTTTATTGGTCTTCTCATTAATTCGTCGAAGTATAAAATGATTCCCCGTAGCACCGCACTGCAAAAATAGAAGCAGGCACCTCATTCGATGGATGCTGCACCACTATCTGCAAACTATCTGTCTCACACACCTGATCCAGTTGAATAACTTTTCTGCTTTGAAAATTATTTTCTTCTTTATAAAGCAGATTTCCCTTTCCATCCATAATGCTAAAAGACGCTACACAGAAAGGCATTCTTCGTTCGGGGTGTGTCATCAATACAGACTCCATCGCATGATCAAAATCGGTGTCAAAAGAGAGCTCAATCCGACTTATATGCTGTATTTCTTCCCAGCGCACCGTAATCCCTGGATTCGCATCCTGAGGGTCAGCTACCCAAGCATTAGGTTGAATGGTAGGCCTATCTATACCATTACGGATATTTTCGACATCAAAGCAAGTCAAAGGATTGGACAGTTGCAGCGCCAAATTATGCCCTTCGGGTCTACGTTGTGGTGTCCAGAACTCAAAAGAATCCACTCCTGTTCCGGCTATAGCAACCTGTTTTCCATTATTTGATACTGCCTTATTTTTCCCATTGAATACGGAAAGCATGCCCGTGATTCTTTGCTGGCTATAAGGCAATCGGATATTTTCATTACTCAAAAATGTAAGGAATACGTACTGCGCCTTATCAATTGCAAGATCAAAATCCAAAGCCAATGTATGCATTCCTGCGGTCATCACTATTTGTCTTCTTGCCAATATAATCTCTGGTGTGAAATTTCCTTCACGCTCACTCGCTGCCACATGCACCTCCAATACCGTATCCTGCAGTGCTTCCACCTGTAGTTCAAATACAGGCAATTGGGTATCGACTACCGGAATCAATTGAGCCACCGAAGTTACTATATTCTTCCATAGGACATCTTTCTGATCGAAACTGGTAAAATGCAAGTTGCTAGAGGCTGAAAGCTGTGCATTTTTAATCAAGTCTTCTGGATCTTGCAACTTAAATTCAGGAATATGCTGTCCTGTCCGCATTAGCTCGCGCTGCAGTAAAACCATCTTGCTCTCCTCATTGAGTGCTCTAGGATTCACGCCATATTGGTTACACAATGCAGCTGCTACCGCTACCGCTTGTGCCACATAAGCACAAGTTGCCATGACCCGCGTTGCACCGAACGCAACGTGAGATACACTGATAATACGTCCTGTCAAAAAGAGATTGTTAATATTATGGCTATACAGACTTCGGTAAGGAATCTGAAACAACCCTTTGCTATGCCATTGGTTACAAGGCTGACGTTCACTAAAAACACCATCCGCAGGATGCAAATCTATAGACCAGCCCCCAAAGGCTACCGCATCTACAAATGTCCTCTGCTCGACAAGATCTCTTTGAGACATGATATAGTCACCTTCGAACCGCCTACTTTCTCGTTTTCCTGGAATCATGCCAACCCATTCCAGAGTCAGGGTATCTGCCTCCGGAAAATCACCCGAGTTCTTGATATAATCCCAGACCCCGTAAATTACCTTCCATAACTCCCATTTAATATCCTCCGTATCATGTACGGTATCTAGGCGTCCACCGTACTCCACCCACCATAGCTTACAGCCATGCTCTTTTGCATTGAAATTCTTAAATCGGGGGATCTCCTTTGTCACGTCCATAGCAAAAGCAGGGGCTGTAAACTTGACAGACTTTTCTGTATCTTTAGTATAAAAGTACAACGTATGCCCAAGAAGTTCGCCATAGGCGGCATCGGGCGCCATCAGTTCATCAAACTCCTCTTTGCTTTCCGCTCCCATTCTAAAAGCTGCTCCGGCAAGAAAACCTAAGATCCCATCGCCCGAAGCATCACAAAACAACTTTGACTGAACGTCATACTGTGTAGAATTCTGGCTACAATAAGCCTGCACCCCTTTAATCAACTGCTCACCATCTTTGTCAACCTCAAAAACAGCGGTATTTAGCAATAACTCGATATTACCTTCCTGCTTGACCTTATCAAGTAGAATCATATCGAATATTACCGCATTTCCCTCTGGATTACGATACGTATTTTCGACCAATATTTCATCAATTACCCCCCCTTCTCTACTCCAACGGTTATTATTCCCCATATGGGAAGTCGCACCCAATATCCACAGCCGAACCTCACTCGAAGCGTTCCCCCCCAAGACAGACCTATCCTGTATTAATACCACTTTCATTCCCTGCCTTGCCGCAGTAATCGCTGCACACACCCCTGCCAGTCCTCCGCCTACTACTACCAGCTCAGCTACAATATTTTCGGTCTTTAATGTTCTTTTCTTTCCTCCCGTACTGTAAATCATATCAATTCTTAATTT
>JBEBQJ010000172.1:0-10561 GCA_040395455.1 Sphingobacterium yanglingense
GAGAGAGCTGCTTGCGAGGGGTTACGTTCTATTTGGTATTTAACAAATTCGTAGGGACTCATTACGTCCATGGTCTTCAGTACGCTTTGTATCCCAAGTTGGCCACCATAGCTTATTTTGGGAGTCGATATGATTCCTTTTTTTGTTTCGATTACAATTACCCCATTGGCGCCGCGTGCGCCATATATTGCTGTTGCTGAAGCGTCCTTTAGAACAGTAAAGGACTCGATGTCGGCCGAAGAAATACCCGATGCTTCAAAATCTTCCATCGGAAATCCATCAACGACAAATAATGGCTTGTTACTTTGTGTAATCGAGTTCTGTCCCCTGATGACAATATTCATCGCAGATCCGGGCTGACCTTCATCTGCGTTGACCTGTACGCCAGCAATACGTCCGGCCAAGGCTTCGTCAAACGAACCTACTGGAGCTTCCAATAGGTCCTCCATGTTGACTGTTGCCACAGAGCCTGTGACATCTTTTCTTAAAGTTGTCCCATAACCGATAACCACCACTTGTTCCAAATCCTGATTAGATAGCGCCAGCCGTATATCTATACTTGTCTGCTTGCCGACTTTTACTTCTCTACTCCCGTAGCCCATAAAACTGAATACAAGAATGGATTCTTGGTTTGGAACCGCTATCGTATAGAGTCCATTTTTTTCTGTCTTGATTCGGATAGCTGTTCCTTTAATGTTTATCGAACAGCCATTCAAGGGGTCACCGTTTTCATCCGTGACTTTGCCACGAATTGTTAGCTGCTGGGGGGCTAGGGGAGAGTTGTCTTTGTTACTTCTTGCCAATTTGCTGTCTTTAGAAGTATTTGTCACAACGCTATTCTGTATGAAAATTGTCTTCTCCTTGATTTTGTAATTCATATGATGTATTGACAGTACTTTTTGAAGAAACAGATCTAAGGGCATCTTATTCGCTTCAATAGTTACCTTCTTGTGCGCATCAACAAACGCATCATTATAGATGATGCCATAATTGGTCTGTCGATGTACTTCATCAAAGACCTGTTTGATCGCGGTATCTTTTACCTTTAAGGTAATGGTCTGAGACAGTGTCTTGGCACTGAGATGTATCGCTCCGATTAGTAATAATGCAATAGTCAATTTCATAATCAATAGCATTCGGTTTATAAGTCCACGTAATGATAGGTACGAATGGACAACGGTTAGTTTTACCATATAGAAATCTCCAAATCATACCAGAAATACAGTCGTAAGAAGTTTTTTCTTAGATTTGTATGTCTAGTGATAATCAAATAATAAATTCTGAAATCGGGTTTATAGCGTTGGATATCCGGACGCTAAGGGGAGTGCTTCCGACACTTCCCTTTTTTGGTTATTTTCGATTGTGTGTTCCGATTATTTTGTTTCCATGTTTGTACAGTTTTTAAGTTTATAAATGATTCGTTATTGGTTATTTTTGAGCTTTGACCTTTAAGGTTTTGTTTTCCAATTTGAACTCGTTGTACGAGGATTCGTCAAAATACTCCAGTAATGTCTTAAGGCTTACGTTTCGGTCTATTATACCACTAAAGGTTCCTTTTGGTACGCCGGATAAGTATTCAATATCAACATCATACCACTGTGATACCTGTTGTAATATTTCCGAAAAAGGTGTTTTGTCAAAATAGAAAAGTCCAGATTGCCAGGCGAGCTCCACTTTTAGGTTAACTTTCTTTTTGGTAAATAAACCATGGCTATCAACAATGGATTGTTCGCCTGGTAGTAATAGAAAAGTGGAGGAGTTTTTTGTATCAGTGCTGACCTGTACGCTACCTTCGACTAAAGTTGTCTTGATGGCGGTCTGATCATATGTTGAAACATTAAACTCTGTTCCCAATACTTTGATTTCTTGACCTTTTGTTACCAGTAAGAAAGGTATTCCAGTTTGCTTTTTGACTGTAAAGTAGCCTTCTCCTTCAAATTGAACTTTACGTTTTTTACTGTCGAATCTTGAAGGGTAGCTAATTTTCGAACCTCCATTTAGCAAGACAGTAGTTCCATCGGGAAGAGTGACTTGATATGTAGCCCCTTTTGGAGTAGAAAGTCGATAAGTGGGGCTGCTCATATTGCCTTCGGTCGAAAGTGTGGATCCGTCGTGGTAGGTGATGCTTTCTTTAGAAAAATCTATCCCGTTTTTGGATGTGTTTAATTCTATAGTATGACCGTTATCAAGTGTTAAGAGCGCTTTCGGGCCCGTTGGTAAGATATCTTGCGTTGTCGTTGCACTGTTGGGCGCTTTTGTTGTCAGTCCTTGTTTGACGAGAAAACTACCAACTATAAGTAGGGCTGCTGCTGCAGTAATCGAAGTCCAACTCCGCCAGAAAGGTTTTACTACAGTGGTATTTTTAGCGCTGTTGATTTGGTTATTTATGGCCTCCCATGTCGCACTGTTGAGCTGTTCCGCTTTTTCAGGTGACAGGGATTTTGAATTCTTATCCAAGAGGGTATTAAAATACGCGAAGAGAGCCGTTTGTTCCTCTGCTGTACATTGTCCTGCTAGGTATTTATCAACGAGTTCTGAAGCTTTCTTATTGTTCATAATTTTAAGTATTGATTGACACCCAATCAATACTATGAACCCTGTGAGATTAAAATTTCACGTCAGATAAGAGGTTTTTTTTGAAAAAACTATTAATTTGTTGATTTTCAGTAGGATTTGTTGCTAGTAGAGCAAGAGCTATACTTAATCCTAACCCGAGACGAGCACGTTTGGCCGATTGGCTAATAAGATTATGAACGGTGCGTTCGGAAATCTGAAGCGTTTGGGCAATAAGTTGTGGGCTAAGTCCTTCAAAATAGGTCATAATGAAAACTTTACCCATGTTTTCTGGAAAGCCCTCTGTCAACTTTTCGAGCCTATCCATTAGCTCTTTCTCGACAAGGTACTCGTCGATAGCGTTATATTCGTGCAAGAGGTAGTTCTGTAGGTCAGTTTCGTATCTACCAAAAGTATCTTTACGACGGATGGATTTGTAAAAGCCAAAGCGGACACTCTTGACGAGGTAATTGAATAGCGGACCTTCTATCTTAATATTTGAACGATTAGTCCATATAGAGACAAATATATTTTGAACGATGTCTTGGCTCTCGCAAGAGTCTTGGGTTATTTTGTATGCATAGGCCAACAGAAAGTGGGAAAATCTATTGTACAGTTCAGAAAAGGCCAAATGATCATCCCCCCGCTGCATCAGCTGCAACAATTGTCGTTCATTTAACGTCCTATAATCTGACATAGCTTTTAATTTTTATGGAATTTAAGAGATTTTGAACGAAAGTCAAAAAGAGAAGAGACTTTTTAAGTAATTATTACTAGCTGTTAGCAAATGTGGTTTGGATTTTGTTAGGCAAGGACATGATCAATTTTGATAACGGAGAGATTGTTTTTCCAGGGTGTTCAAATGCTATTTTTGCAGATATGTCAATAGAGAAATTCAAGGGGTTGGGTATTCGTATTGATAAAACAAAAGATCTGGGTAACGGATATTGTTGGTATTCCATTCGTGGAGAGGTGGAAGGTTTTAAGATCGGTATGGAGCTGTGTTTCTATCAAAATCGTTTAGATACCCTACATTTTCACACCCGTGATGCGATGGATGCGCTTAATTGGGACGCATGGACAGAAGAAAGAGAAATGGAGGTGTATTGGCGCAACAACCGGTTTTTGAGTAAAATTTTTCACCGTAAAGCCGACAAAGTTCGAAAAACGCCCTATCCCCAAAGCCGTTACTTGTTTAGCTGGGGCGAAGTCTGGTCCGTGTATGATCCCCGTAGCGCTAGTTCGTTTATGGGAATATCCTGGTTGTAGTAATAAAGAACACCAATGTCTTATTCAGTAGGCCATCCTATCGTTTTTTATCTTGTATATTTTATGGATTGCCGTCTGGTATTTCCTTATGCTGTATAACCTCTTGAATAGGAATTGAAAATGATATACTTTTCTCTTCGAATACACGCGCTATATCTGATAGAACCGCACTCTTGGCCTTAGCAGTATCTTTGAAAGTTTTTACCCAAAAATAGAGCTCTAAATGTACAGATTGAGCGGATACTTCGCCAAATAGTACACAAGGGGCTGGATTGGGAAGAACCTCAACGTGGTTGCTCAATAACTCTGAAAGGAGCTTTCTTGTCAAATCTAAATCCATACCGTAACGTACTGCAATAGGGAGATGGATTCGTTTTCTAAATCCGCCTGTTGTCCAGTTGATGACGTGTGAGTTGAGCAGGTCGCCATTTGGTATGACCAAATCTGCACCTTCCGGCGTAGCGATGACACTACTTCTAAAACCTATAGATTTGACGGTGCCAGATTGACCATTAATGTCGATTAGGTCGTCAACATTAACCGGTTTTTCGAAAGCGATGATGAGTCCGCTGACTAGGTTGTTGACCAAAGTTTGTAGACCGAAGCCTATTCCAACTCCCAAGGCACCGACAATCAAGGTAATCTGCTGTACGGGTATGCCCACTGCTGCAAAAGCAAGTAGAAATCCGAGTACAATGATGATGATTCGAATGAGTAGAATCCAGCTTCCTAAGTGGAATTTACGTCCGTCTTTTCCTTCGCGACCAGCTGATTGGGTGTCTGCAGCGAAAAAGGAAACGACTTTGGATAAGACGGTTGCTCCCAGCATAATAAGTATAAAGACAAGGAGAGTGTATAAAGAGAATGAAAAGCGCCCCAAGTTATGCTGCGCATAAAAGATGTCACGTATGGGATCTGATAGCAACTTGAATTCATAAAAATTGCGTCCGACAAGGACAAACCATCCTACAATCAGAATGGCATAGAAGAAGGATGGGGCACGTTGGCCAACTCTATCGTAATTGACGTAAAATAATCTGCGCTCACGTTGTCTGTACAGTGTTGAAGCATAACTAAGCCCTTCATTGACCAAGCGTAATACCCATAGAAAGATAATGGCGGCTATAACATTTAAGACACCCGATACGACCAGCGCTTTGGCAATGTTAAATCGACCAAAGAGATTGAAGACAACGGAGAAAAAACTCATAAAGGTCATTAAGGCAATAGGGTAAAGTATCCATCTTTCAAGCAATTCGTTGTGCCTATTTTTATTGCACAATGCATAAGTCCCCAAAAGGGTGGTAACAATAGAAGTGAACAAAAGAACCCGACGTTCTGGACGGGACGTTTGTAAAATCATGTTGTCTAAGGAAACTGCGATATAAAGTGTTAGCAGACCTATCCAAATGCCCATCCAGTATTTAGAACTGAAGCCTTGTAGCAGGAAGGTCATTAAGACGGCACAGGCTAGTAGTATTAAAGTCGAAAATATAAAAGGAGGGCTAGGAAAGAGAAACTGCCCAAGACTTAGACCGATTAATAAGCCTGATAAAAGTGGAGTACGTAGTATCATGCTTTTGGATACGGCTATTTTGCCTTCTTCCTCGACATCTCGACGTAACGAATAGATATAAACAGTCACGATTGTCACAGCGATAAGCAATAGCAGAAACCTTCCCCAATACCCGCGAATGTAATAACTAAATACCAATCTGGCTTTAGTAAAAGAGAAGCTTAGTATTTCTTTGAACGGTCTGTCGTAAGCATTAGGTTCCCACAATTTTGGAAATTCCTGGGTCAAGGTGCGTGCGGCGAGTTGCTGCTGGTAGTAACGTACTTCTTCTATTCCCGTTTCTAGATTTAGTAATTCGAGATTAACTTCATTCTGTAGAAATTGTATGTCATTCATGCTTTTTTTTATCTGTTTTGTGATAGGAGCAATCTCGAGGGCTAAAACTTTCAATTTATGGACATACTGTTGTAGTTCGGCAGAATCACGTGGAAATATGAAAAGAGAAGGGTCGTTACTGAGAGAGTCTATTTTTAAACGATAAGTGCTAAGGCGATCTTGATAAGTATCTGTTTTTCGCTTATAGGTTGATGTTTCGGTATAGAGCGCTTTTAATATATGAGAAGTGGTCGTGAGATTTCTAGATGTTTGATAGGAGCCTTTGTTTTCAAATACACCTTCTTGAACCACGCGGTGCCATTGTGTAATCTGTTTGAGATCTTCTTTTAAAGCTAGTGTGTCGAAGCCTTTTTTAAGGAAAGAGCGAGCTTGTCTAGAAAGCGTTTTTATTTCTTCCATAACCTGTCCTTGACGTATTGCTGCTTTATCGTTTTCGAGGTCAGTTAAGCTTCGTTTTGCCGATTCTGTAAAAAAGATTTCCATCCGGGATACAAAATCTTGGGGTACACTATCTTGCTGACGACGGGTCGAATCTAGTTGTACGGAGTTTGCATAAAGGGTGAAAGTACCCAAGGAGAAAGCAAGGATAATCAGGTAGCACAATGCAGGCTTTAAATTCATAATACTATTTATTTGCGGGTACAGGGATTGTTTAAATTATAAGCACCCTTCATACCCGATTTGGTTTTGATATATAAGATATACCTTATAATTTCCTTTTTGTTTTCTTAGTTTCAATGGTTTTAGCTATTTTGTTCGACTATAATAACTATTGACTAACCATGAGCCAATTGACAGAACAGATAAATAGTAGCGTGGAGGACGTATTTTCACAAGCGGTCTATGACCGTCGCTACCTACATCAACATCCAGAACTTTCTTTCAACGAGTTTGAAACAAGCGCCTACATACGCGGAAGATTGGATGCCTTGCATATTCCTTTTCGGATAGTCGCCAAGACAGGGGTAGTGGCTGTGATAGAAGGTGAAAAGGAGGGAAATGATGCTATTGTAGTACTACGAGCTGATATCGATGCCCTGCCGATAGAAGAAAAAAATTCAGTCGATTATAGGTCCGAACACCATGGGGTAATGCATGCTTGTGGGCATGATTTTCATACCGCCAATCTATTGGGGATTGCTGGTATACTGAATGGGCTTAAATCTTCCTTTTCTGGAAAGATTGTTTTGTTATTCCAGCCTGCCGAAGAAAGAATTCCTGGCGGTGCTATCCAAGTGCTAGAATCTGGGGTTTTAGAATCATTTGGAGGAAAGATAAAAGCGGTATTGGGGGCACATGTGAGCCCAAGATTACCATTAGGAAAAATTGGTGTCTGTCCCGGACGTTTTATGGCGTCCAGTGATGAATTTTATCTGACTATTACGGGGCGCGGAGGACATGCCGCCGAACCCCATAGAGCGGTCGACCCGATTATGGTTGGCGTACAGCTCTTGAATACGTTACAACAAATTGTGAGTAGAAAAGCCGATCCTAATATTCCTTCCGTATTGACCTTTGGTCGCTTTGAGGGACGGGGAGCGGCAAACGTGATTCCCAATGAGGTGATTTTAGAGGGAACCTTTAGGACAGTGGATGAAATGTGGCGAAAAGAAGCCGTAGACCAGATAGAGGGAATAATTAATTCATTGCCAAATTCTTTGGGCGCTTCTGCTCAATTGGAAGTGCGCCGTGGATATCCAACCTTGTACAATAATCCCGGGTTGGCTGTACGCGCTAAGGAGCTATGGACAGCGCTGTTGGGACAGGATAGGGTTGAGGACATCGGGATTTGGATGGCGGCCGAGGATTTTGCATATTATTCACATCAGTATCCTTCATTATTTGTATTGATCGGGACAGATAATGGGCATCTCGATACACAATATGGCTTGCATAACGCACAGTTCAATCTAGATGAACAAGCGCTTAGGACTTCTATGCCGGCTCTTGTACATATGGCCTTGGACTTGTTAAAAGAGTAAGTGTCGGCATAGGAGTCGGTCGCTATAAATAGTATGCTCTTCTGAATGTTTGGAAAAAGAACAGACAGGCTTTCGAAAGATTTTTGATGCTATTTGAACGTTAAATTCACTTTCTTAAAGCCAAGACCTTCTAACAACGGTTGAAAGACATGTATGGCGTTGGATTGCGTCTGTGCCAATATATCTGACTTTTGGACCTGTTTGGTGATTTCTGTTTCTGCACTTTTGAAAGCTTCATCAACAAGAGTAGCCTCTCTAAAAAAAGCCATTTTAGTATCATACACTTTCGAAGCTTTATGGTCTATTTTGACATAACATAATTCTGCTTTGGGCAGGACAATCGTTGCCGAGTCTCCTGATACGGTCACATCCTCAGCTTTTAACTTGCTCAGGTCGATACAGCCCACAGCGTCAGCTTTAACGATAAGTAATACACTTGCCTCAGGGAGGTAGTTGCTGATGTCCTTGTGTTCGATGACATCACTGAATCGGTATTTTACGAGCTCAAGCTTTCCCATAGATTCAATTCGTTCTACGAGAATCTGGTGTTTACTTTCTGTTGTTATCTTTGGCGTGAATCTATCTTTGACCAACCATATGATTACCCCAATTAGAACAATAGGAACAACAAATCTTAAAAGTGTCTTCATTTGTACTGTTTATTGTATTATTAACAGGATAGAACCTTGAGTGAATTAAATAGCTATTTAACCAAACCGGGAGTATCCTAAAGGATAAGACAAAAAAAGGACCACTTCGTTTAAAGTCTTCTGTAATATTTATATCATAACAATTTCTTTATTCCTTTTTTTTATCCATTAATTATTGAACGTGAATCGGTTGAATGTCGTTGAAAAGCCACATGTAGAATATTTCCTATTTGGAAAAGTGTTGAGAATAGTCTAATTTTGTTATCAATGAGATGGTTGATTTATATATTATCCCTTTATATATTGGTGCTGGCAGTGCTGCCTTGTACCGATCATCTTATAGCTCCAATACAAATTGATTTAACACATCTGACTGCCGAATCTCATAACCATGATCAGGAGAATCGTGATACCTGTACTCCTTTGTGCGGTTGTTCTTGCTGTGGTGTGCACATTAGCGAGGTCTCTTTCTTCTGGTACGAAACTCCTGAACAGCCAGTAGTCTATAAAGTTGTAAATCAGTTTTTCAAAAAGAATTTTCCTATCTCCGATTATAACGGAAGCATTTGGCAGCCGCCTAAGGCTACAGCTTAGCCCTTGTTCAATCTTTCGTTAGATGTAGCGCAGGTAAATTTAGTATTTACTACCGCTAACAATACCCTCAATTATTTGTTGTAAAATAAAAGATTGTTATGGTTTTTTCTTTGGAGAAAATTGTATCGGGCTACCTAATTATCTTTTTAGAAAAAATTACAAACTTTAATTTAATGTATTGTGTTAGATAGTATTATAAGATTTAGCATCAAGAATAAGATCATTATAGGTTTGATGACCTTATTGCTTATCATTTGGGGGAGTTGGAGTGCTACCAAGCTCCCTATAGATGCTGTACCAGATATTACCAATAATCAGGTACAGATATTTACTGCTGTCCCAACTCTTGCTGGTCAAGAGGTAGAACAGTTAGTTACCTTTCCGATAGAACAGAGTATTGCGAATGTGCCCGATATCGAAGAGATCCGCAGTATATCCAGATTCGGACTTTCGGTTGTAACTGTCGTTTTTAAAGAGGACGTTGATATCTATTTTGCCCGTCAATTGATTGGTGAAAAGCTCAAACAGGCCGTTGAAAATATACCTCCCGGTATAGGAAGTCCTGAGATGGCTCCGGTTAGTACAGGGTTGGGTGAGGTGTATCAATATATCATCCATCCGAAAAAAGGTAGTGAGAATAAATATAATGCAAAGGATCTGCGGGAGATGCAGGACTGGATTGTAGCACGACAACTTTACGGTACACCAGGTATCGCCGAGATTAATAGCTTTGGAGGTGAGCTTAAACAATATGAAGTCGCCGTAGACCCGGATAGACTCAAGGCCATGAATGTGAGCATTCCTGAGTTGTTTACAGCCCTGGAAAAGAACAACCAAAACACAGGAGGAGCTTATATCGACAAAAAGCCAAATGCCTATTTTATTAGAGGTATAGGTTTGGTCAGTTCGCTTGAAGATGTTGGAAACATAGCCGTCAAGACTACGGGGACAGTGCCTATTTATGTTAAGGATATAGCCAATGTACGTTTGGGCAGTGCTGTACGGTATGGAGCTTTGACTTATAATGGTGAGGTAGATGCCGTGGGTGGAGTTGTGATGATGTTAAAAGACGAAAATAGCAACGAAGTCGTAAATCGTGTTAAAGAAAAACTTCCCACCATACAAAAATCGTTACCAGACGATGTTGTTATCGAGCCTTACCTAGATCGTACAGACCTCGTCGGACGTGCCATTCAGACAGTCGAAAAGAATCTAATTGAAGGGGCGTTGATCGTAATCTTTGTATTGGTTGTTTTCTTGGGAAATTTACGCGCAGGATTGATTGTAGCTTCTGCGATTCCATTGTCCTTGCTGTTTGCTTTGGGGATGATGAATGTATTTGGAGTCAGCGCCAATCTGATGAGTTTGGGTGCCATAGATTTTGGATTGATTGTCGATGGAGCGGTGATTGTTGTAGAAGCTACGCTGCATCATTTGGGGTTACGTAAGTCCACGGAACGTCTGACACAGGAGCAGATGGATCAAGAGGTCTTCGAATCAGCTTCCAAAATAAGAACCAGTGCCGCATTTGGTGAGATTATCATCTTGATCGTATATATCCCTATTCTTACGTTAGTTGGGGTTGAAGGAAAAATGTTTAC
>JBEBQJ010000173.1:0-10536 GCA_040395455.1 Sphingobacterium yanglingense
CCGCAGGCCGCAGGGGCTATATCGTTAATATTTATATTCTTTAAGCACAGTATAATTGCACTTCTTTGGAAAAGAAAACCAACAACCGTTGTTAGGCACTTCAGGATTGAAGCGCCAGCCCAGGGGAGGGGGGGATAGGGACGAGTCAATTGCAGATAATGAATTATTTCATACGATTGTTGAGCATTAAACTTTCAGTATATACTGAAAGTTTAATAATTAATTTATATCTTTGGATATGGAACTAGTTGAAGCAAAGAAAAAATTTATCGAAAGTTGGGGCAAGCTTGGATCGGAATGGGGGATAAACCGGACTATGGCTCAGGTGCATGCCTTATTGATGATTTCACCAGAGGCACTTACCACCGAAGAGATTATGGAGACTTTAAGTATTTCCAGAGGCAATGCAAATATGACGCTAAGGGATTTAATCAGTTGGGGCTTAATCGAAAAGCAGCATAAAGCAGGGGAGCGGAAAGAGTATTTTTATGCTGATAAAAATACCTGGAACATTGCCCGACAGGTAGCCAAAGAGCGGAGGAAAAGAGAACTTTCCCCTGTTCTAAAAATTCTTGATGAATTGAAGAAAATTGAAGGTAGTAACACTGATCCTGAATACGCGACATTTAAGAAAACGATCAATGATATCAATAAATTAGCAACGAATGTAGATAAGACATTGGATACGATGCTAAAAGCCGAGGAGAGCTGGTTTTGGGGCTCTATCTTTAAAATATTCAAGTAGAATATTTTTTTATAACAATGTTTCATTTATTTCTGAAAATTCAATAAATACTATAACATCATGAAATTGCTTAAGAACCATATTATCCTGTTTGATGAAGATTGCCCTATGTGCAATTTGTATGCAAAAAAAACGATTGAGAATGGAATATTGGAAGAAGAGGGGACGGCTTCCTATCAGCAATTTTCACCAGAGAGCTGTCCCATACTAGACCGGCAGCGTGCGGCCAATGAGATAGCATTAATCAATCAAGATACGGGTGAGGTATCTTATGGTATAGAGAGCTTATTTAAGATTCTGTCCCATTCATTTCCAGCTCTTAAGCCCTTGTTCGAATTCAGGCCATTTGCATGGTTAATGCAAAAGTTATACGCCTTTATTGCATTTAATCGAAGAGTGATTACACCACCAGCACCTTCTGCAAAGAGCTTTGCCTGGCAACCTACTTTCAAACTAAAATATCGGATTTTTTATCTCTTGGTTACCTGCTTACTAACGTCTATAATTCTTACCGCTTATCTTCCTCTGATTTCGGACCTAGTACCTCCAGCATCATATCGTGGATATTCAATTTGTGCTGGTCAGCTTTTGTTTCAAGGAATAGTTATTTTCTTTTACAGCAGAGATAAAATCTGGGATTACTTGGGCAATCTAATGACAATATCCTGCGCAGGGTCACTGCTACTTTTACCTATTTTAATGGTCTCCCGATTTTTCAATTTATCGTCCTTATTTTTTATAGTATGGTTTGGCTTAGTATTCCTCCTCCTTTTTTTTGAACATATCCGAAGATCCAAACTTTTAGAGATCAGTTGGGCCTTAACAATTACCTGGGTATTATATCATGTCTTGATACTTATAATTATTTTATAAAATGGAAAATGAAATGCAACTGCTTCTTTGGTTATCCGGTTTAGCCCAGATTGTATTGGTTTTTGGAAGTTTGTTTATTCCACGGGCTTTGCGATGGCAGGCAGAATTGGAGAAAGTATCTCCTTTAATAAAACAGATGTTTTGGGTCTATGCGGCTTACATTCTTTTTACAAATCTGAGTTTTGGACTATTGTCCTTATTATTATATCAGGAACTGTTAAATGGGAGTCTATTCTCAATTATTATTTCCGGATTTATAGCTGTTTACTGGATCAGCAGGATAATTATTCAATTTGCATACTTTGATCGAAAAAGCCTTCCACAAGGGAAGTTAAATAAACTGGCAGAAATACTGCTCGTGATCTTGTTCCTGTTTTTAAGTCTCACGTATAGTCTGACCTTCTGTATCAATTTAAACCTTTATTTATGATATTCTCTGAAGCATTGTATTGGCATTTAATGTTAGTGCTGATATTTAATCTGCTGCAAGTGTCTTTAGGTTACAGCCTGATCCGTAACTCACAGGTATTACTAAGTTGGGTCATATTAATCATTGGGATTTTGGCAATCCACCTGCTGTTGTTTCATGATCCGCCAGTCGTTCGGATGTTTGGGCTGATAACCACAGGTCTGGTAGGGATGAAAGTTATTGTTGCAACAGAAACTTACAAAAAAAGGGATTTCCAGCTTTCATTCTTGCAATGGGTGTTTTTTGCTGTGGGATGGGTCGGCATGCGTGTTCAGCCCTTTGAAAGACTTGGGCAGCCCGCCTTGAAAGAATCCTTACCAAAAATAAGATTTGGCCTGTGGCGGATAGTGGCCGGCTTTTCATTAATATTTATAGCACATCTACTTGCTGGATTGCCATTTAGGAATGACGCATGGTACATGCTCATTACCGGTATATTGTTAATAGCATTCAGTTTGATTTTACATTTTGGCCTGCTTAGTATCAGTGCGGGGATATGGCGACTATTTGGCGTTGATAGCTGTTTTTTATTTATAGCACCCAGCAAATCTAAAAATCTAACTGCATTTTGGAGTAGACATTGGAATATTGCATTTAGCGAGATGACCTCTATAGCTGTTTTTAAGCCCCTGGTATCTAAAGTAGGCAATTTTTGTGCCTTAATCATGGCTTTCTTGTTTTCTGGGTTGATGCACGAACTAGCAATAAGCATTCCTGTAAAGACTGGATATGGCGGACCCCTACTGTACTTTCTTATTCAAGGGCTGGTCGTACTTTTGGAAAAAGTACTGCTTAAAATGAATGCAGATATTTTTAAAAAACCTTTAGTATCCAAACTTTGGATTTTGTTTTGGCTAGTTCTGCCTTTGCCACTTCTTTTTCACAGGGAGTTTATAACTGAAATTGTATGGCCTTTAGCAGGGTTATAGTTGCATACTTCTCATAATAAATTAGTTCGTTTTATTTGGTCCATTGCCGACGATTGCCTTCATGAGGTATATGTCCGAGGCAAATTATTACGTGTTATTTTAAACTATGGAGCAGCACAGTGATATAATCATCTATCAGAATGATGACGGCAGTACACGTATCGAGACCCGTCTGGAGAATGAGACAGTATGATTGACACAGACACAGATGGCAGAGCTCTTTCAGAAGGGGAGAACTACGATTACAGAGCATATCAAGCATATCTTTGAGGAGGCTGAACTTGATGAAGCAGTGGTATGTCGGAATTTCCGACATACCACTCAGCACGGTGCAATCGAAGATAAAACTCAAGAACGCGAGGTGAAATACTACAATCTCGACGTCATTATTTCCGTAGGTAACCGTGTCAAGAGCCATCAAGGCACCAAGTTCCGTCAATGGGCTACAGCACTTTTGTATAAGTATATTGTCAAAGGCTTTCCTACATAAGTTGTGTGTGCCGTGTTTTTTTGTAATCGTTTTGTTTTAAAGGTGATTATGGTTTATTTATGCATGAAATTTAAATCCGAATTATTGCGAATAGAACTCTTCTTTCGTATCTTTGTCTAAAGAAATCTTATAGAGGAGTGTGTTATGGACAGAGTCGCAGAATTAAAACAACAACTAAAACCGGGTAAAGTATATCGTAGAGAAGACTTGACGAAATACTCTAATGCGGTAGATCGGCATTTAGCACAGTTGGTCGACGAAGGATTCCTCGAGAAGATAGCCACGGGTTTGTATTATTTTCCCAAACGATCTGTGTTTGGGACAGTTCCTCCAGACGACGAGGTATTGGTACGTAGTTTTTTAAAAGATGATCATTTTCTATTGACGTCGCCGAATAGCTATAATGCATTGAGCGTAGGGACTACCCAACTCTACAACAAGCGTGTCGTATACAATCATAAACGCCATGGTGAAGTCGATTTAAATGGCCGGAAGTTTTTCTTTCACAAGACACCCTATTTCCCTAGAAAAGCTACACCCGAATTTCTTTTAGTCGATTTAGTTAATCACCTTGATACATTAGCTGAAGATCGGGAGATGGTTTTAAAAAATGCTCTTGCTAAAGCAAAGACAATGGATTTTAATAAACTAAAATATGCGGTCCGGGGGTACGGACATATCAAAACCAAAAAGCTATTCCAACCAGTACTTCAGCAGATGAATCCGAAGCTATATGTTAACTAACTATCTGCACGAGCGTAGCGACTTTAGCGATCTTTTACGTCTGCTCGAAAAGGAAACGGGAATATTTGCATATCTTATCGAGAAAGACTATTGGATTATGCATGTTCTGTATGGTCTAAAAAAGATGGGGTTAGAATTTGAGCTAAAGGGAGGAACATCTCTATCTAAAGGGCATCAGATTATCCATCGTTTTTCCGAAGATATTGACATCCATATCCATCCACCCAAGCAGTTAGATGTTAATACCAATCCTAAGAAGACGAAGCCAAATCAGATCAAGAGTCGGAAAGAATACTATGATTGGCTTGCAGAAAATATTATTATTGATGGAATCGTAAGTATTGAACGCGATACTGCATTCGATGACGAGCGGCATTACCGTAGTGGTGGTATTCGTTTACAGTACCATAGTCAGACCGATTATGTAGATGGGGTAAAAGCAGGGATATTACTAGAGGTTGGATTTGATACAGTGACCCCCAATCTGCTACACCACATTAGTTCATGGGCCTTTGATAAAGCTGTATCAGTGGTAGGTGGGCAGTTAATTGATAATAAAGCTTATGACATTGCATGCTATCATCCGGGGTATACGCTCGTCGAAAAACTTCAAACTATAGCTACCAAATATAGGCAAGAGCAAGAAACAGGAGTAGAACGGTCTAATTTAATGCGCCAGTATTATGATGTATATTGCTTGTTAGCTCTGGATGAAGTTCAAGATTTTATTGGTTCAGAAGCCTATCTTTTACATAAGGAGAACAGGTTCCCGAAGCTAGACCTTGAGATACCTATTCCAGAAAACGAGGCGTTTTTATTGGGGTCTATTGAGCAACGTCAGCGTTTCAAAGAGCGTTACTTAGCAACAGAAGCTTTGTATTATAGAGGACAACCTGAATTTAATGAAATATTGGAGAGGATAAGTCAGCACATAAATAGATTATAATTTATCGACAAGTTCATCCAGAAGCAATTGTTGGGGATTTCCCTTAGTATTTTAAAGTTAACCTTCTCTGGAAACGCCAATAAAACATTCAATTTATGACACGATATTTGACAAAGGATCAGCTCAAAACAAATCTAAGATTAGGGCGTACAGTAGAGCAGTGGCTTGGTGCTACCCGAGAAGAAGATTACGTAATCCTCAAATGGATATCTATCCAGAAGGAAGGTGACCAAGGATATTCCGTGACTTATATCGAATCCATTGATGAGGGGGACGAAGACTTTTTAGACATATACGAATTCTCATCTGTAGATCCAGATGAACCGTTCGGTCGTACGGCTACGTTTTCTTCTATTGATGACGCATTGAAGTACGTTGCTCATAGCTATAGTGCGTCCAATATCAAGTATGTGTCTAGAGGACTGATTCAAGAAGAATACACACGTTATAAAGAACGATAAGAAAAGCCTCTTACTGACAGAATTGCCATAAGTTAATCCTAAATATAAACCGTCTTTATCTTTTTGGGTGGATTGGGGGATAGCAATAGTCATGCTACAAAATAACAGCCTCACCAATCAGGTGAGGCCCTTCATGGAGCCACCATTTACGGCCTTTGGTCAAGTACCTTTCCAAGCCCATTGTTGGGATGAATCGGACTGTGACTATCCGCTCTTCGCCAGGCGTCAGCCAGTTTTCGTCGTCAAAGATAAGGTCACCCATATAGGTTTGGACGATATTTCCTTCCGCGCCATATTCGAATACATGGTTGGGACGATAGCCCGATATAACACCTGTTCTGCGTCCGCCTTCCTCAGTGGCCTTCAGCCGTATATTTGCCTTCACTATCAGTAAGGCATCTGTAGGCGCTGGCGTGCTGATACTGGACAAAGTATACTTATCATAAGCCATCACATCAAATACTTTGGATTGCCCTGTGTCCAACCATCTCTTGTATACAAGCTCACCGTTGATGTATAGATAGAGTTCATTCTCTTTAATTTCTTTAAGGATCATTTTCGCCTCATAATTAATCAATAAATTAACTTAAAAAATCCGATAATATCCTACCATCAAAACCTATTTTATAGATTTTTCCGCTGAAGTCAGTAAGGAGAATGCCATCACTTTCCATTTTGAATATCTCTTCATTGCCTGTGGACACAAAGATGTCTTCGCTACCAAACTCCCATTTCTTATTCCCGTCTCTGTCTAGTTTTGTTATCAGAAGTTCACCATGTACAATGTAGCCGTCTTGCTGTTGGAAAATCTGAAAGCAGGTCGCCTGATCGGCTTGTGTATTCCACTTTAAGGCGAGGTCAGGAAGTGCCAGACAGAATACAGTATCACAGCAGCAAATTACTAGTTGGTCATTATCTACAAGGGATGAGTTTTGATGAATACCCGTGGCACCTCCCGAACCAATGATGATGCAACTGTCAATAACCTTATCCCCTTGATAGACTTTAACACCATGTTTTGAAGTCGGATATAGTTCTGCTTCACCACCGAAGTAAGCCTTGGAATAATAGAAATCGTTGTCCGTCGAACCATATATGTATGTTGGTTCGTCAATTACCTCAATTGTGAAGTCTTTATACTGATGTTGGTTCATTTCTTGAACACTACCAATCTTTTCCCTCATAAAATCGATTATTTTGAAAATCATAATCCAGTACCTAAACATACTAAAAAATGATATATTTAATGATTAAATGTAAGAACGTAAGTTGTGAAAGTCTGACATGAACAAACCTGCCCAATACAAAGCGTTAATAGTAGCGTTGCTGCTATCAGCGTCATTTTTAATTTACGTTTTAGCTGTTCCGAATATGTTTAATATGCTGCCATTTGCGATTTACGAATCTATAAATCCTAATGGGGTATCCGAACAGACATTTATTGTCCTATTCGATGTTGTAGCTGCGGCTTTGTTACTATTACCTATCTACAAATTGTTGTACAACTTCTTTGCGAAAATATAGGAGCTCGGTCGTAGTATTCTTTGTCTAGAAAGAAAAAGAACAATAAGTAATCTCTAACTGAAACTTTTCCATCCATCTGTAGTACTATGTGTCTTAAAATGTAATACACATGGCAAAGCTACTACTACACTACCTCTACGTTAAGCACCTCTTTTTGTACGGATCACTCGGATGGATTTACAACAACCTGTTAATACCGATACAGCGACACTATTGCAAGCACAAGAGATATCGGCCGATTTTCGGGCTGTTAGGGTTTATCATACAGCTCATACATACGATACTGCTCGAGTTACTTTGCAACGAGCGGTCTGCTGATTATTTCCCACAGATCCGTTATCCACAGGCAAAGAATCCATTCCGACATAAAGATACAATCTACGAACGCTATTTTACCCTTGAGCTTTCATTCGCATTCTATGGTACTATATACTATTTCATGATTCAAAAATAAAGGTCCATACCATGTTCTATATCATCAACAGAATAATCAACCTATTCATGTCTTACTGTATACAGCTATTGGACCTTATTCCCAAGGCCGTGTTCTTTATTCCCATACTCCTTGTACGAGCCTTTTTGGAGATGGTTCTCGATTTAAATGACAGAAGAAGGGGCTAGGCCTGAATACAAACAGCTTTACGATATACTTTAGTTTAACAATGAGTGATATTTAACGCATAAACTTGGTTCTATAAGGTTTATGCGTTTTATTTTGTACGCTGAATAATCGAAAAATCACCTCATCTCATCCTTTAGTTTTTCGGAAACCAATAGCGCTACGGTTTTCCGTACAAAAGCTATCTTAAGTCCTTGTATTTTCATGCAATACTATTAGATTCCAAGTGTCTTTTATTTTAAGAGAGCCATTATTCTTCCACACTCCCTTAAAATGTGTAAATTTAGCCATCAAGCTATTTAACACAGATCATGACAGACATTCAAGACCTCATACAGCAGATCCGCGACTTTCGAGATGCCCGAGACTGGCAGCAGTTCCACAATTCCAAGGACCTTGCCGTAGCACTCAGTATCGAGGCCAGCGAGCTGCTCGAGCTGTTCCTGTGGAAAGGCAATGAAGATGCCAACCCCGACAAGCTGAAAGAAGAGCTTGCCGATGTCCTCATGTACGCTATCCTGTTGGCCGACAAGCACGGACTCGATATCAAGCAGATCATCGAGGACAAGATGAAGCGCAACAACGAGAAATACCCAGTAGACAAAGCCAAGGGCACAGCCAAAAAATACAACGAATTATAATGCCGAAACAGTTCCAGATTGTCCCTTATACCTTTGATGGTAGCCTAGAGTACAGCTTACTAGACCAACAGCGCGATTACCTATCTTGGCCTGTAGTCTATTTTTTGCAGAATCAAAAAGAAGCCTATGTAGGAGAGACCACCGATATGGTCACCCGGATGAAGGCGCACCTCAAGACCGAAAGGAAACAAGACCTAAAATCCGTTTCCCTCATCCTCAGCGACCTCTTCAATAAATCTGCCACCTTAGACATCGAGTCCAATCTGATTCGGTACATTGCAGCCGATGGGCAGTTCAATCTACAGAACGGAAATCTAGGCATCAGCGACCACAAGTTCTACCAACAGAAAGAGGTATACTGGGAACTATTCCGTGACATCTGGTCCGAGCTGCGCAGCATAGGTATAGCCCGGCATTCGTTAGAACATATCGACAATTCCGATCTCTTCAAATATTCACCCTACAAGAGCCTATCGCGCGAGCAGACCAATGGTCTGAAGACCATACTCCATTGCCTATTGGACGATCAGGCCAAAGTCAGCCTCATCCATGGAGGAGCAGGCACAGGCAAGTCCATATTGGCCATATTCCTGTTCAAGCTATTGAAGACCGATCTAAAGGACTTCAATCATGCCGATCTGGACGAGTCCGATGAAGAATTGTTCGGTCTCGTGGAGGCCGTACGTCATAAATACGGACAGCTTGAGATGGCACTCGTCATACCCATGCAATCCTTCCGCAAGACCATATCCAAAGTCTTTAAGAACATAAAAGGGCTATCTCCAAAGATGGTCATAGGTCCAGCCGAGGTAGCAAAGAAAAAATACGATCTTGTTATCGTCGACGAGGGACATAGACTTCGCCAGTGGAAGAATCTCGCCGCTTACTACGGCACCTTCCGCAAAGTGTCCCAACAACTAGGATTAGACGAGCTCACCTGTTCCGAATTAGATTGGATACAGCTGCAGTCCCATAGAGCCATCATCTTCTATGATGAGTTTCAATCCATCAAACCATCCGATGTCGATGCCCAGCGCTTCCTCGATTTACAGGCACAAAGTAGTACCCGGATAGAGCGTCTACGGTCCCAGTTCCGTGTTAGGGGCGGAGCACCCTATATGGATCTTATCCATGGCATATTCTCCGACAATATAACTGTTCCGACCAAGCCATTTGACAGTGTCCATTACGACTTCAGGCTCTTTGACGACCTCGGAGAGATGGTAGAGGAGATCAGACGCAAAGACAATCGAGTAGGGCTCAGCCGTATGGTAGCAGGCTTTGCCTGGGAATGGATCTCCAAGAATGACCGTTCACTCCAGGACATAGTCATAGGCGACAACCAGCTACAGTGGAACAGCACAGATGTAGACTGGGTCAATTCACCCAATGCCGTTAACGAGGTCGGATGTATCCATACCACACAAGGGTATGACCTTAACTATACCGGGCTTATCATCGGGCCAGAGCTCGATTACGATTTTCAGACCAAGAGCTTTGTCGTATATAAAGACAGATACAAAGACAAGAATGGCAAGAACTCGATCAATGATTCCGCCATACTCAAAAACTATATCCTCAATATCTATCGTACCATCCTGTTCCGAGGCATTCAGGGTACTTATGTGTACGTCTGCAATGACAATCTCAGAGCCTATCTCGCCCAGTTTATCAAGCCCCATCGACAAGACATAATCTCAGAAGATGCGGTGCAGATCAGTCATACACCGACGACAAGTAGCGTACCCTACTACGACCTAGCCATAGCCGCAGGTAACTTCTCCGAGCTACAGCAGAGTGAGTCTGTACAGTATATAGAAGTCGAGGAGCGGTATCAAGATGCTGATCGTTATTTCGCGTGTAGGGTAGTAGGCGAATCGATGAATAAGATCATTCCCAATGGATCCATTTGCCTATTCGAGCGCTATCAGGGCGGCTCCCGCAATGGACTCATCTGCCTGGTTGAGTCCAGCAGCTTTGCAGACCGCGATTTCGGGGCCAATTATACCATCAAAGAATATACGAGTAAAAAGACCATTACCGACGAAGGCTGGCAACATCAAGAGATTATCCTCTTGCCCAAGTCTAGCGATAC
>JBEBQJ010000174.1:0-10431 GCA_040395455.1 Sphingobacterium yanglingense
TTTTCCAGACGGTCTGCCGGGGTTTGGTTATCCCACCTGGTATATTTATCTTTATAATGTCCGCAACGCCAGAGCTGTAAATTGGGTGTTCTGGTGGCAAAATAATCGACTGGTACATCTACCCAATGAAGCACACCCAGCAACGGGACTACAAAACAACGAACAATATGCCTAAGCGTTATATGTGCATCTGGCTACCCTTCTTCGGAACCGATAGAGCAGAAAAGGAACAGCCCGAACGCAGGAAAACCCCTTTTGTGCTCACTCTTGCCCAAAACGGCCGTATAAAAATACAAGCAGCAAATAGACTTGCGCTACAAGAAGGCTTATCCTGTGGTATGGTATTCGCCGATGCCCAGGCTATATTGCCTCAACTGGAATCATCGACCTATGACTCTATTCTGCTTAGCCAGACACTAAAAGCACTCGGCGAATGGTGCATCCGTTTTGCTCCCATCGTAGACTTACAAGCTCCCGATGGCATCGTCCTTGACATATCGGGCTGTACACACCTCTGGGGAGGTGAAGAAAAATACGGCAACAACATTATCAATAGGCTCGACCAAGGGGGCTATCAGGCGCAAGCAGCAATTGCCGACACCATAGGCACAGCCTGGGCAGTAGCCCGCCATACCCAACGACTCACTATCGTCCCTGCGACACAACAAGCGCAAGCCCTATCCGGACTCCCCCCATCAGCACTCCGGATTTCCCAACAGATACAACAGCGCCTCCATAAACTGGGCTTTCGTTACATCGAGGAGTTTATGCACATCCCGAAAAGCACATTAAGACGGCGCTTTGGAGATGAACTCATCACCCGGCTAGGACAAGCGCTAGGCACACAGCAAGAACACATCACTTCCATAGAACCCATACCGAGCTACCAGGAGCGGCTATCTTGCTCAGAGCCTATATCGACCAACACAGGTATCCAGATAGCCTTAGAACAGCTCTTAAACACCTTGTGTGATAGATTGAGAAAAGAAGAGAAGGGACTGCGTCAAGCCGTATTCAGAGGGTATCGCATTGATGGCAACCTACAATCCATCCACATAGGCACAGGAAGAGCTTCCTGTAGCCCTTCGCATCTCTTCAAATTGTTTGACCTCAAGATACCCAACATCGAACCTGCTTTAGGCATTGAGCTATTTGTTTTGGAAGCCACCTTGGTAGAAAACAGCATTCTTCCGCAGGAAGGCCTCTGGCAGACTAAAGGTGGTCATTCCGAAATCGCGGAATTACTGGACAACATTGCGGCTAAATTAGGCCCGCAGAGCATCCATCGTTTTTTACCGTCGGCCCACCATTGGCCCGAACGGGCTATAGAACCCACCGTGTCTTTGGATATGCAGCCTCAATCGAGCTGGCCCAACCATACACTGCGCCCCCTACATCTACTGAAAGAGCCCGAACCCATAGAGGTCATGGTGCCCCTACCCGATTATCCCCCGGCACTTTTCAGGCACCGCAAGAAAGTGTACAAGCTCGTCAAAGCAGATGGCCCTGAACGCATCGAGCAGGAATGGTGGATCAGCAGCGAACAACCGAGGGATTACTATCGTGTGGAAGATGAAAAAGGGGCGAGATATTGGTTGTTTCGCTCCGGATATTACGGACAGGGCCACCCCAAATGGTTCCTTCATGGTTATTTTACATAGAACATGGAATACGCAGAATTACAAACCACCAGCAACTTCTCTTTTTTACGGGGAGGTTCACACCCCGAAGAAATGGTTGAGCAAGCAGTACAGCTCGGTTACAAGGCTATTGCAATAACCGACCGCAACACCCTTGCCGGAATCGTACGTGCCCATCGGGCAGCACGGGGGAAGGCTATCCATTTTATCCCGGCCTGTCGGCTCGACCTACTCGACGGCCCTAGCTTGCTAGCCTACCCCACCGACATAAAAGCTTACAGTAATCTCTCTTCGTTGCTCACAACAGGCAACCTTCGTGCTGAAAAAGGAGAGTGCCACCTCTATAGCGCAGATGTGTTTCGTTATGCTACAGGCATAAAATTTGTCATCCTGCCTCCAAAAAAGCTCAATGAAAACTTCGACTTTGACCCGAACTTCCGTATAGTGCTAAAGCAGTACCAAGAGCAACTACATGACAATTTATACCTGGGCGCATCTTTTCTGTACAATGGGGACGACCACAAAAAAATATTTAGACTGAACCAGCTATCGGAAGAACTTGGAATCCCCATCGTAGCGCTCAATGATGTGCATTACCACAATCCGGAGCGCCGTGAACTCCAAGACGTACTGACCTGTGTCAGGGAGAAATGCACTATCCATACGGCAGGCTACCGCCTACATGCCCATGCCGAACGCTACCTCAAACCGATAGACGAAATGCACCGTCTGTTTCGCAACTACCCACGGGCCATCCATAATGCACTACAAATTGCCAAAGCCTGCCGATTTTCATTGGATGAACTGAAATACGTCTACCCCCAAGAAATTACCACCGAAGGAAGAACACCACAGGAAGAGCTCGAGTATCAAACCTGGAAAGGTGCCGACCAACAATTTGGCGGAGATATACCCGAAAAGATAAAAGCGACCATACAGATGGAGCTCGAGTTCATAGCCCGAAAGAATTATGCCTCGTACTTCCTGACCGTATATGACCTGGTACGTTTTGCCCGTGAACGGGAAATACTCTGCCAAGGACGCGGATCCGCAGCCAACTCGACCGTATGCTATTGCCTAGGCATCACCTCGGTAAATCCGACAGAAATAAACCTCCTATTTGCCCGATTTATGTCGGACGCACGGGACGAACCGCCTGATATTGACGTAGATTTTGAACACGAACGTCGGGAAGAAGTCATGCAGTATGTCTACAACAAATACGGACGCCACCGCTCGGGCATTGTTGCCACAGTAACGCAAGTACATTGGAAGGGAGCCATACGGGATGTCGGCAAAGCTATGGGGCTCTCTGTGGACGCAGTAGATCACTTGGCCAAATCGAAGTACGAGCTGACCGAAGAATGGCTCAACGGACAGGAACAAACCTCACAGGGGTTCAGTGCACAAGACCCGTTCCTGCGGAAGGTACTGGAACTGACCGAAACCTACATCGGCTTTCCGCGGCAACTCGGACAGCACACAGGCGGTTTTGTAATCACCCAAAACAACCTGGCCGAACTGTGCCCTATCTTGAATGCCCGGATGGAAGACCGTACCAACATCGAGTGGAACAAGGACGACATCGAAGCCCTAGGTTTCCTCAAAGTAGATGTACTCGCCTTGGGCATGCTCACCTGCATCCGCAAAGGATTCGATTTGGTCAAACAGCATTACGGGCGAGAGATGACCCTAGCCAACATACCTCAGGGAGATCAAGACGTGTATGAAATGATTAGCCATGCCGATACCCTGGGCGTATTCCAGATTGAAAGTCGAGCGCAGATGTCCATGTTGCCCCGACTGAAACCAAAGGAATTCTACGACCTAGTAATCGAAGTCGCCATTGTCCGCCCAGGACCGATTCAAGGAGACATGGTGCACCCTTACCTGAGAAGAAGAAATAAAGAAGAACCGGAAGACTATCCTTCGCCCGAACTAGAGGCTATCCTGAAACGAACCTTGGGCGTCCCTTTGTTTCAGGAGCAGGCAATGGAAATCGCAATCGTCGCCGCAGGCTTTACACCTGCACAGGCCGATGGCCTCCGTCGGAGCATGGCAACATTCAAGTCCAAAGGAAAAGTAGCCGAGTACGAACGCATGCTCGTAGAGGGAATGGTCAATAACGGCTACGAAGAAGAATTTGCCAGACGCGTCTTCCGACAATTGGAAGGCTTTGGTAGTTATGGCTTCCCTGAAAGTCATGCCGCCAGCTTTGCACTACTCGTCTACGTCTCCTCCTACATCAAGTATCATTACCCCGATGTATTCGCAGCCGCTTTGCTCAACAGCCAACCCATGGGCTTCTATTCTCCGGCACAGATTATCATCGATGCACGTAAGCATGGGGTGCAGGTTAGACCTGTAGACATCAACCATTCGGAATGGGACAACACACTAGAAGAACTAACAGGACCGTATTACGCATTAAGACTCGGTTTAAGGCAAGTAAAAGGATTAGATGAAGTAGATGCTCATCTTTTAACAAAAGGCCGTCAGAAGGCTTATAAATCGGTCAGCACGGTATTCGAAGCTGGCGTCCCCTTAAGCGCACTGGAAAAACTGAGTGATGCAGATGCCTTTCGTTCCATAGGGCTAGACCGAAGGCAGGCACTTTGGGAAGTTGCGGCTTTGGCAGACCATCCGACGGGAGCCTTTACGGGACAGCCTTCGAACAGTACTTTCGAAACCGAAGTAGCACTACCTACCTTGTCGCCGATGGAACATGTCATGGCCGACTATGCAAGCACCACACTTTCACTCAAGGCACACCCAGTAAGCTTTGCCCGGAAAAATCTGGACGTCCTCCATGTCACCCCCTCCGCCAAACTCAGCACCATGCACGACGGCATGTGGATAAAAGTCTGCGGACTGATTACGGTTCGCCAGCGACCGGGCACCTCCAAAGGTGTTCTCTTCATAACCATCGAGGACGAAACCGGATTTTCAAATCTTGTGGTATGGGCCAAGACTTTTGAAACCTACCGCAAGGTCATCTTACAATCTCAACTGCTACTCGTCACTGGCAAGCTTCAGATCGAAGGCGAGGTCATCCATGTCGTCGTCGAATCCTGCCATAACATGAATCATCTACTGGCAATCAAAACCCGAAGCCGAGATATAGGCTCCATACAGAAATCAACTTCGACCAACGGAAAAACAGCTCCGGACAAAACAAACACAAATGGAGTCCAAGGTGAACTGTTCCCATCCAGAGATTTTAAATAAACCCCAGAAAACACATTTATTAAAAAAAATTAAAAAATGTTTGCATATGTGTAATACTTACACTATCTTTGTGGTATCATAATTTAGGTTTATAATTGGTTACAAAAGGTTTTCATTCTCCCCGTTTGAAAACCTTTTTCTTTTTACCAGTTTCTCACTTGGCCTCCTATTTTCGCCCTCTACTTTCTAGACTTCATTTTTGAGAAACCAACCCCCGACAATCCATCCCTATTTGTATAAATCCGAATAAGAGCTTTCGAAAAGTAAACGCTCTCGTCACTGCGAATAACATGAAGCAGTCCCTACAAGATTTGCAGATTGCTTCGTACCGCAATGACGACATCGTCTACACATCCGTCGCTGCGAACAACGTGAAGCAGTCCCTACAAGATTTGTAGATTGCTTCGTACCTACCAATGACAGATTACCTACAGTGAGCTCGCAAGCTCGATTTGTAAACTATGTCGTCATATCGACCGAAGCGGAGATATCTAGAAGCTATATAATTAACCCTATACAGTTTGTAGACCTCTCTGCAGGGTCGAGGTGACGTCATTCCCTACTTCTCACTTCTATAACTATGCCGTCATCCCGCTGCGTCCCGATATATCGGGGACCGTAGTGGAGGGATCTAAAAGCGATCTCTTTAAACCTATTTGGTTCATAGAAATCGAGGTGACGTACAGGCTTCACTACCCCTCCAATAACCTCTCTGCAAAAGTCAAAAAAAAGTATTAAAAATTACACTCTATTTCCTGCCAATCAAGCCCCATCTTGTAACCAGGAATTCGGTTCAAAAACCACAAAAGAGAGTAAGCACTCACCTTAAGCCATTTCTCTAAAAGCAGATCTCAAAACAAGCTTAAAATACAATTGCGAATTTCGCAATGACTAATGACTACTCTTTAATATAGAATTAATTAACATGCTTAACAAAAACTAAGACTTGATATGAAAAACAAGACTTAGCAAGAAAAACAACGCATAAATAGCTTAAAACACCTTAAACGCATTGAAAATTTGTTAACAAAACAATATTAAAAATCACAAAAACAACTTAATCAGATATTTAAAACAAAAAATATAAACAAAAAGATTAACACCAAACTCACCACTTCGCGATAGGTGTCACTCCCCCCTTAGGTCTATCTCCCAGCTTCACCAGCACCTCCGTACCCAACGGCAAAAGCACATCCATCCGAGACCCAAACTTGATAAATCCCAGCTCCTCATTTTGCCTTACTACCATCCCCCCTTCGCTGTAATTTACGATACGTTTTGCCAAAGCTCCAGCAATCTGTTTTGCCAAAATAAGCTGCCCATTTCTATGTTGCAGAACTGTCGTATAACGTTCATTTTCGGTAGACGATTTGGGGTGCCATGCAAAAAGATATTTACCCGGATGGTACTTTTTATAGATCACTTTTCCACCAATAGGATACCGGTTGACATGCACATTTAGCACACTCATAAATATAGAAACCTGAATCCTTCTACCCTCAAAATATTCGTCACACTCCACTTCTTCGATAGCCACGACCTTGCCATCACAAGGAGCAATTACCCAATCGTCACTATGCGCATGATGTCGAAAAGGTATTCTAAAAAAGTAAATAACAAGACCGAATGGGACCGTGCTCAACAGTAAAGTCGACCAACTGATAAGAGGCGAAATCCCGTAAAAAAAATAAAATGACAACAGATTTAACAACACATAAACACCTACCGCGAGTCCTATAGAACCTCTTCCTTCCTTATGAATTTTCATCTTCTTTACCTCCTTTATAAATTTGTAAAACATCCATTTTCTCCTTTGCATAGAGCAGATCTTCTGCTCTTATTTCGTTCGAATCACGCCTATTTACCTGACTCAAAACCGACGAAATAAACTCCGTGGCATAGTCTATTGCCTCCGAAACCGTCCGTCCATTCTTCATTATTACAGTCACCAGTGCGGCAAAAAGATCCCCTGTTCCCACGGCTTCTATAGGTATACGAGCCGCCATAAACCGCTGGATATGTCCATCAATAACGAGCAAATTCTCCAGATATCCCTCCGGCGTATCCCGTAAATGGGCTCCTGTAACGATGATTTTCTTGTCTTTTAACTCCGGAAAATGAGTCAATAATTCGAGTAATTCTTCTCGAGTTTCAAATTTTCCGCTCAATATATACTCCATTTCAAAGTGGTTTGGAGTCATAATATCGCATAGAGGAAGCAGCTTTTTTAGGGAATGCGCAACCGCTTCTTCGGATAGATATAGTCCAGAAGTACGGAAATCACCGAAGACTGGATCATAGATATAATGAGCCACACAACGAGCATCCTTACAGGAAGAAATCCATGCAGCAGTAACATCAATAAGGGGTATAGCAGAGATATAACCTGTCATAAAATAATGAAGCCTCGTCCTATCCAACCCCAAATCTACACCTATTACCAGCTCTGAAAAGAGTGTAGAAGGCATCACATCCCCCCTATAATTGGGGTTATCGGTAGCCGAGGATAATACCACCGTAGGGAGCATACAGACATCAGATGCGTGCAATTGGGCAGCAAACATAGCCATATTATTACCCACATATCCTGTTGACACTAGACTCTGTATGCTTACTATTTTAGCGTCTTTATCCTTCATTTTTTAATGCATTTTTTAGTTTTTTCAGAAATAACTGTGCTTGTTCCAAGCTAAAAGTCAACGCTGGCAACAACCGCAACGTATAATTCCCGGCATATCCTGTAAATACCCCCTCTTGATACAAAAGATTATCCCTCAATGATGTTATATCTTTTTCAAACTCAACCCCGATCATCAATCCCCGACCACGGACTTCCTCTACCCCAGCTAGTTTTTTCAGCTCCTCACGAAGAAAATCCCCTACCACAACCACATTATCAAGCAACTTCTCGTCTTTCATGACCTCCAACACGGCCAAAGCGGCCGCACAAGCCAGATGATTTCCTCCAAAAGTCGTCCCCAATTGCCCTAAAACAGGCTTAAACGAAGGGGATATCAAGGTTGCAGCCATAGGAAATCCATTCGCAATTCCTTTTGCTACCGTAATCAAATCAGGTTTTATTCCTGCATATTGATGGCTAAAAAAACGTCCTGAGCGTCCGTATCCAGACTGGATTTCATCCAATATCAGCAGCGTACCCGTGTCATCACAGGCCGACCGTACGTCATCCAGGAAGGCGTCATCCGCCACATGTATCCCCCCAACCCCCTGTATTCCCTCAATAATAACAGCACAAAACACCTCTGTTTCTAACTGCTTTCTAAGACTGGAAATATCATTAAAAGGCGTAAAAACAAAGTTGAAATTCTCATTGATCGGTGCACGCATAGAACCAATATCAGTGGCTGCTACTGTCGCGGAGGTACGTCCATGAAAGGCATTGGACATCGCCAGTACCTTACTCCGACCGGTATGGAATGATGCTAGTTTTATCGCATTCTCATTGGCTTCAGCTCCGGAATTAGAGAAGAACACGCTGTAATCTGGGTAACCGGACTGCTCTCCCAACTCTAGCGCCAAGCAATCCTGCAGTTTATTCTCCACTGCATTGGAATAGAATGCAATACGATCCAATTGCTGTCGTAAAGTACTGACATAATGTGGATGCGCATGCCCTATAGAAATAACGGCATGCCCACCATACATATCCAAATAAGCTCGCCCATCTTCGTCATATACATAGCTACCTTTAGCGCTTACGATATGAATATTGGACTTCTGAAATACGGCAAATGGGTTCATACGATGAAAAAATTTAAAACTACATGACTAGAGATCTAACGATTATCTTTTAGAAACACGAAATTCCGTCTAAATTCGATAATCCAACTAGTCCAGTTTTGCTTTAAAACAACAGACCAAAAACAACAAACAAAACACAATCAACTCAAAAACAAACAATTAATCAAAACAAACAACTTCCATCGTATCCATCTGGTATAGAAAACATCTACAAACAATCGTATCTTTGGACCAGTAGAAAACTTAAATCTGACACGACATGTTAAGACCTTGGACACTTGATATCGAAATAGACAAATCGTCTACCAAACCAATCTATTTGCAAATAGCGGATATAATAATCGACAGTATCAAATCTGGCCGTCTTCCCAAAGGCACCGCCTTACCGGGAAGCCGCACGCTCGCTAACAGTCTACAAGTCAACAGAAACACCGTTATTGAAGCTATTCAGGTATTACTCAATGAAGAATGGTTAACCAGTCAGGAAAGACGAGGAACCTTTGTTTCGCATAATCTCCCGATTTCTTCCAAATCAAAATCCTTACAATCAGAAGGTGGTATTAGCACTGAGCCACAACTACCTGCACATATCCCTTTTGATGATGGACATCCCGATAGCAAAATTGCTCCTGTAGATCAATTGGGACGGGCCTATCGCCAGATTTTCAAACGCAACGCTCGTTGGAAAATGATGGGATATTCAGAAACAAATGGTAATCTGGACTTTAGAAAAGCCATCGCAAGCATGTTAAACCAGGAACGCAACATGCAATTACATGAAAATCAGCTCTGCATCACCCGAGGTAGCCAGATGGCGATGTATTTGGTATCACAATGCCTTTTGCGTCCTGGAGATTATGTGCTCGTCGAATCACCAGGCTATAGTTCTGCATGGAAAACATTTGAAAAAGCGGGTGCAAATCTGATTTATATTCCTGTAGATAAAGATGGAATTGTCGTCGAAGACATCCTACCACACCTCGTTTCAAATCCAAAAATAAAGGCGATATACCTCACTCCACACCGACAATATCCGACCACAGTGACCCTGAGTTTGCAACGTAGATTAGAGTTGATCAGCCTCTCCAATCAATATAATTTTACTATAATAGAGGATGATTATGACTATGAGTTCCATTTTGGATACCGCCCATTACAACCCATCTCGGCATTCTCGGAACTGGAGAACGTAGTTTATATAGGCACTTTAAGTAAGGTAGTCGCTCCGGCTCTTCGAATAGGCTATCTCGCCACCAAAAACCAAAAACTGCTGGATAGTATCATTGATTTACGTCGTATTATAGACATTCAAGGTGATAGTATTATGGAGCAAGCTGTTCTAGAGCTCATAAAAGACGGAACGATAAAACGTCATATCCGAAAAGCTACACTCCATTATCAATCCAGACAGAACTTTATGGTAAAAATGTTGGACGAACATCTTGCTACACAGGTTACCTACCATATCCCCCAGGGCGGACTTGCCTTTTGGATATGCCCTAAATACCCCGTTAACTGGACTATGGTATTTGACAGACTAAAGGAAAAATCAATTTCCATCTTACATCCTTCCAACTACTACGAACATGACGGGTATGAAGGACTTCGTGTAGGCTATGGTTCAGTATCCGAAGAACAGATAAAAGAGGGAATTATTGCCCTCGCTGATATACTAGCGAAAGCAAGATTAGCGTAGTAAGATAGATTGCTTCACTAAGTTAGCAAGGACGGATATAGTTATCGTCATTGCGAGCGGAATAACATGAAGCGAAGCAATCTCCTACTAACAATGAGATTGCTT
>JBEBQJ010000175.1:0-10285 GCA_040395455.1 Sphingobacterium yanglingense
TTATGCCGCCTCAGGCAAGGCCGCGATGGCGGGTATATGAAAGAACTATTACCTGAAGAATGGTTTCATTTTGACAAAAAAATATTTCAATCAATCTCAATAACTTAACGGCTTATAACTGTATATCCGTACAGTTCTGGTGTACGCGTGTGCACACACGGATTATATTAAAACTCCGAGCAAAACTTACTGTTTATCAAGGAGTTAACATGGAAAACCGCTTTGAAGATATTTTATTTGATACTGTGAACTCGATCGTTGAGCACACAAGGATAGGGCGTACTAAAGCTGTTACTAAGTTGTACAGAAACGGGAAGTTGGCAGCGGTGAGAACCATCACTGCGGAAGGTACTACATATGCTTTTAAAGGAGATAACTGATGGACCAGAAGTTCAAAGACGAGTTCTTGAAAGTAGGCATCACTGAACATCTACTGCCAGTGATTGAGCGGTTGTTTAGTCATACAGCGGGAAGGTTCTGCGAGAATTTTGTTGAGCAAGAATGGGCTTCATTGGATTTTCCGGGATTAATCTATCATCCTCTGAATATCACCGGGTATTACGTAGTCAATCCCTGTAATCAATCAGATGCTATTCTGAACAACAGAGAGTTTGGAGCATTCGTCTCAATGATGACGATTAATAACCTCTGTTGGAAGTTCGAGAACACAGACTATTGCTCAAGCATATGTGATTTGTACTATCAAACGAGGGAGTCATTCTATGATAACTTTAAAAACCCCTCATTATTCAGGCTTGTAGATTAAAGATAAGGGACCTTGCGGTCCCTTTTTATTTGACTGACGTCCAACGAGCTTCACTATTCCACTTACCAATTCGAGCAAAGAAACTGTCATTTTCATTACCCGGATAAGCACGATGGACACCATCTGATGCATGATTACGAGCTGATTTTTCAAGTACAGCCCAGATACTATCTAAAGTTGCTTCTGTTTCGTTCTTACATTCTGCGTCATTATAATCAAGTTGAATGCTTAACTTATTAATGACTCCAGTAAAGATGTTAAAACTCGTCTGAACTGAACCATTGTTTGGGTTAATAAAACCAATATCAATTTTTACTTCAGAGTTATCAAGAGCTTTAGAACGAATAAGGCTGATATACTCAGTACGCACGTTTGATAGACGAACTGTCATACCAGTGTTATTAATCTCTTTACTTTCTTGAATAGTACTAATGTCTGTAAAATCACCAGTAGCAAGATAAGTCTTTCCTTGATATTGAACATCAAAGTAAGCATCCGTAATGAGTAGTTCTTGATTATCATGAGTTTTGATGCTTACGAAGTGGAACAAAGTACCAACAGAAAATAACTGGCTAAGACTTAGCGAAGTAACGCTAGTTCCATTAAAATCGTTATATGCACTGATAAAATCAGGGTTCTTGCATAACTCATCAAATCTTTGTTTGATATTATTAATCTCAGACATTAGATGTTCTCCGTTGCTGTGAATGATATTTTACTAATGCTTTTCAAATCGTAAGGTATAGAGTCATTTGTCAGAATAAACTCACCGCGAGGGTTCTGATATTTAACAGTCTCACCATTCTGAACGTTCTTTATTAAAGCAGGGAATAACTTCATTGGTTTTCCTGAAACAACATCTTCAGTTACAGTATAAAGTTTTTTATGGTTTTCAAACTGTACGATAGTCCCGGTCTCTAATGTACCCGTGAAACCATTAACTACCACCTGACGAGCGCCGGGTTGAAGTGTTTGAGTAGATTTAACAGAACCACGAGCTGTACCTGTGTATTGACCAGCATAGCTGATATTAAATTCAAAAGGACGTCCATACATATGCTTGGCAATAAAGTTCTGAACAATATGAGTGTCATTTGACATATAGTTAGCGCTAAAGTCCAAACTATAGTACTGAACACCTGTGTATCTTCTTTGATATTTTCCTGATACTGCTCTGTTACCGAAGAACGGAGCGTTAGACGTTAGTTTAACGTCAGATATTTTAACGTTAGTGTTAGATAACATAAGAGCCTCTTATTAAATACGTATACAAATCTATTTAATAAGAAAATAAGAGGCCGTATGACATTATATGAAATGCTCCGCTTTGATGAAGGCGAGAAACTACAAGTTTATAAAGACACCGAAGGATATTGGACTGTAGGTATTGGTCATTTATTGACTAAGAACCCATCTAAGGAACAAGCCATCGCTTGTCTTGATAAAGAACTAAACCGAGTTACTTCTGGCGTTATCTCAAAATCAGAGTCAGAACAGCTGTTCAATCAGGACACCTCTAGGGCACTCCAGGACATTTCCCGCTCAGAATTGAGTTCCATATACATTCAGATGAATGGACCTCGTAGGGCTTCTCTGGTGAACATGGTGTTCCAGTTAGGGCTCACTGGTGTGTTGAAGTTCACTAAGATGGTTAAGTACCTAAAAGCACAAAATTATGAAGCAGCTGCTGATGAGTCATTGGATAGTCGTTGGGCAAGACAGACACCTAATCGTGCTCGTCGTGTATCTGAGGTTATTCGGACAGGAACCTTTAGTTCTTACAGTTGATAAATACACCTATAAACTAACTAAAGGTAAAATAAATGTCTAAATTTAACTTCGAAGAAATGATTGCTGCTCTTAGTCCGAAACGTGAAGCAGTAGAACTTAATGGCTTTAAATTCTATGCTCGTCCAATGACTGTATCTGAATTTGGTGAAGCTTTCTATCAGGGTAAAGATAAAGAAGACCGAAACGACATCATGATTTTGGAATGCATCGAACATGAAGATGGTTCTAAAGTTTTCGAATCTGTTGAACAGGTAAAGGCTCTTTATACTACTGTTCGTGCTCAACTCGCTAGTGCTGTTACTCGTGCAAGTATCTTTACTGAAACTGTAGAAGAACTGGAAAAGTAATACGCGCCAACGATTTTTTAATGTTCAAATTCAGGACCATGATGCGTAAAGGACTCACTGGAGATGAAATACTCTCCATGAGTATGAAAGAATTCTACATGATATATCTGTTTGATACTTTCATTGAGCCTCAAGGTCCTGTCATGAACGATTTCTATCAGGCGCGTCTGGCGCATAGTGTAATAGCTTCTAATCCTAATCTTACTGCTGAAGGCCGTAAGAAAATCAATATGAAAGATTTCTATCTGTTGAAGGATAAGGTATTCAAAAGTCCTGAGGAACTTCAAAAAGAAAAACAGAAAGAGCAAGAACGTAAACGCAAAGCTCTTGAAAGTATGTTTGAACCTGAACTTCTGGCTAAAGCTAGAAAGTCAATCAAATAAGGTGGAATAATGGCACGTTCTAGATATGACGTAGAAATTAATGGCGACAACAAAGGTCTAACAACGGCCGTTAATAAATCTATGGATGAACTGAACAAACTCAATGACGTCGCCGGAGGATTGTTCAGTAATTTAACCGGACCACTTGGTAGTCTCCAGGGTGGTATTAACACCATTAACACAATGAACCCTGCTTTACGTGCTCTTGGCGTAGCAGGGTTAGCGGCTGGTGCTGGACTCGCGGCAATCAATAAAGCAGCTGATACGGTTAATACGCTTAATCAGATTAGTACAAACACAGGTGTATCTGTTGAGATGCTTCAAAAACTCCAGAACCAGTTTAAAGATACTGGGATGGAAGCCGAGAAGTTCGGTGATATCAACAAAGATGCAATGGATAAACTTGGTGACTCATTCAGAAACGGTGGTGGTGGCGTAGCTGATGACCTGAAAGAATGGGGTATAGAACTACAAGAATATACCAAATATGCTGGTGATGCTGAAGGTGGTATCAAAGCTGTAATTGATACATTCTATAAAATGAAAGAAGCTGGTAAATCTCATGCTGAAATCACTAACGCAATGGAAACAATGGCGAGTGATTCAAGTCATTTGATTACGACTCTTGAGAAGTACAGTTCTACACAAGAAGCTCTTAACAGTATTAATAGACAACACGCTAATATTACTAAAGAAACTTCCGAGGAATACAAGAACTTCCAGAGGAATATCAATACTCTGAATAGTAATGTTCAGGACTTAACTGTTAAGGCTGTTACTCCATTAGTTGCCGAAATCAATGACCTGTGGTCTTTGTTCAATAAAGAATGGACGAAGACAGACATCATGGATGCTCTTAAGCAGTTTTGGTATGGCGGTGATAACGGTATCGCTAAACTTAACCGTTGGATTGATGGCGTTGATGATGAAGGATATACAACAGCTTCTAAGCAACGGGCTGAAAATCTTAAACAGATGGCAGCTGATTTAGCTGGTGATGTTAAAACATCTGTTGACCAAGCCGAAGAAGCAACTGCTGCTCAAAAAAACATCCTTAAGAAACAGCAAGAAGAAAAAGATAAAGCTGATGCTAAGGCTAAAGCCGCGCGTGATAAGGCTCTTGCTGACGCTAAGCGTAACGCAGCTGAGCAATTAAGAGTTCAACAAGAACTTCTTAAAGGTCTACAGTCATTATCTGAGTCTTCGTCTGGTGCTAATCTGATTGATTATAACGCTGAGGGAATTAAGTTAATCCAGAACGTTAACACTCAGGCAGAGTTATTCAAAAATATAATGAAGAACCTCACTGACGAATATAAGAATTCGTTCAGAGAAATGAGTGGTAAAGAACTTGGTGATAGTCTTACTAAGTTAAAAGACTATTACAGTACTCGCGAGTTACTTCTTAAACAGTCTCTTGAAAATCAGAAAATCACTCAGAAGCAGTACAATGAAGAAGTTCAGAGAATGCAGGCTGAACAGAAAGCTATTGAAGATGCTCAAGTAGGTATAGATGGAAAAGGAAATCAACTAAAAGACCTGTCGAGTATTGGCTTTACTACCTCAGACGAAGAAATTCAGCTCCAGCAGCAGAAACTTCATGAACAGTTCCAGATGTTATATGAAAATAACCAAGCTATGTATGACGCTGGTCTGGTACAACATGATGATTTCTTGAAACAAAAAGAAAAACTTGACCAAGCGTATGCTATTAAATCTCAAGCTATTGAACGTCAATCTGCACAGCAGAAAATCCAAATAGCTGATGATTTAGCTTCTGGTCTTGCTGGTACTATGCAGTTTGTTCTAGGTGAGAACAACAAAGCCGCCCAAGCAATGTTTGCAGTATCAAAAGGCATAGCTATTGCGAACGGTATGATTAATGCTCACGAGTCTGCCACTAAAGCTATGGCTCAATATCCTGGGCCTATTGGGTATGCGATGGCTGCCGCTAGTTACGCAAGAGTAATTGGTGAAGTAATGCAGATGAAATCTATGACACTCGGTCAATTCCATGATGGTATTTCAGACGTGCCAGAGACTGGTAGTTGGATATTGGAACAAGGTGAGCGTGTAGTTGATAAGAGATTGAATGGTGATTTAAAAGAATTCCTTTCAAATCAGAATACATCTGGCGGGAAATCTGAACAACCAATCGATGCTTCAATCAATATCAGTGGTTCTGTTAATGGTGAACGTGAGTTAATGCAGATATTGAAACGCCAGCAACAAACACTTGTTGGTATTGTTAATGATGGTAATAGACGTAAAATGTAAGAAAGGGCCTCTCGGCCCTTAAATTCTTTTACTAATCGCTTATATGAGTTATTTGGAAATCCATGCTCTGATATTTTCATTCTGAATTTTTCTGCGCCTGGCTTTCCAAATTCTACCCAATAAGAATACAGAGTTTCGAAATTCTGACGTTTAAAGTTGTTTCTTTTTGCTTCTGATATTTTTGAGCCTCTGTTTAGTTCTTTTTCTGTTTTTGGTCGTGATGTTAAAGAGTTAATCCTGCGTTTAATTGTATCTCGCGATTGTTTAAGACCTTTTCTAGCTTTGCTAAAATTAAGGCTTACATTATTTTTATAATCATTTATTAGCTTTTCATAGTTAATTTCAATAGTAGATTCTTCTTGTTCTGGAATATATTCAGGGCTAGAGCCTTCCGTTTTGAAAATTTTAACTATGTGAAAAGATGCATCTTCATATCCAGCAAACTTCATCATAAGAGCAAACTTTTTAGCTTCTGGTTTATTAATGTTAATCCAGTGATTATAAAGTTCAATGTATCTATTCCACGGATATCCTTCTCTTTGTTGTATTTTTGCGTTGGTACTAGATGCTTTTGACATATTACATTTTGCTACTTCATATGTTCTTGAGCTTACTTTAATACCTTTTGTGTTAATCATTGCGTAATGTGCAAGATGCAGTCCTTTAACAGTCGGATATATCTTCGTTAATAACCAATGAGCAATGAAGTGTTCGCGAGCAGTTAAATCAACAAGATTGTCTTTATCGTCTGTTCCACCCATACAGCGTGGAATAACGTGATGACGTTCTTTATAGCAGTTAAGTACACGAGTTTTAGCACGACTAACTAGGTCGTTGTAGATTTTATTGTAGTTCATAGATAAGTCCTCAATGTTTGGAGGTATTTTATCTATGTATTTAAAAAGCAATAAAAAAGGGACCGCAAGGTCCCTTTTTATTTGGTACTGATTATCAGATTACTGAGCTCGGCAAGCACCGAAGTAGCGATCAGCACGAGCTACTTTATCGACATGCATGAAATACTTTTTACCGTTACGAATGGTACTAACAAACTCACCAGTTTCAGTACGGTTGTACTTAACGTCTCCGTAAGTATCATCGCTCTTAGTACTTAATAGACCAGAGTTGAAAACACGTTCGTTAGTTTGGAAAGTAAACCAATGCTTATGGTCTTTGACTTGAACCGTAGAAGTAATAGTTGAACGATTAGCTTCAGTAGTTAAAGTACAAGTATATGTAGTAGGGAAGAATTTAATATAGCCGATGTATCCTGTTGCTGATAATAAAGCAATGATTGCGCCGATTAAGAATTGTTTCATTTAAGTGTCCTCATGTTGTTTGGTTAGATAATAAACTTCTAGTTGTAAAGCGTAAACCAATCAGAGAGCGCCTCAGAGACATTCTAAGGCATTCAGTTTGCTCAATGATGGATAATATTCTTTTCGAAAAATAATCATTCCAGGTTAATCTGGTTAATCCTGGTGGTAAAGTCATTAATTATTTTGGGACAGACCGAGAGCCGGGATGTTTCGGGACCGCATCCTTTAGTTGACCTGTAAAATTTTAATTCCATTGCAATTCAAGTTGGACTTCTGGGTTTACAGTCTCGTGAAATCATAGACACACGTTAATAAATATCGTAGGTGCACTAAGTTATTAATTTAAATAAACAACAGGAGAAATTCTATGGCTCGAAAAAAATATGTCTCGATGGCTGATATGGCTCGTCGTTATGGTTATACATTCAACGCGATTAAAGCTTGGCGTGCTGAAGGTCTACCGTACTCTGAAAGTCCTAACGGAATTCCAGAAGAAGAGGGTACTCAATGGATTATCAAAAATAAAATTGAACCTCTGCGTAACACTTCAGTTAAAGAGGAGATGGACCTTGAAAAACTCCGCGAACAAAAAGCTAAAGCTGACCTAGCTCAGTACGCTGCTCAAGAAAAATCAGGCGAGTTAATCTCAACTGATTACGTTCAGTCTGAGCTTAATAAGTTCTGTGCTAACCTAAAAGATACGTTAAGACTTATTCCTTCAAAACACGCGATTGATTTGATTGAACACGCTGACTCTGTTGATGACCTCAAACAACGACTGCGTGAAATCATCGATGAAGAACTGCTAAAGGTATCAGAACTGTTTGAGCAAGAAGATATTCAAGAGACCGATCAAGACGAATCTGAACAACCAGAACAGGACTTAATTGATATCGATATCGATTAACTATGTCTACTTTGTTGAAGTCTATCAATAACGTGCCAGAACTTAATCTCTGCTTGTATAGACTCAAACGCTATTGGAATAACATCGTTCTGATAGAAATAACTATATTTGTAGTACTTATAAGGCCTACCGTATGAGTAGGCCATTTCCTCAATTTGTTCCTCTGTAATTCCTGCCTGAACTTCAAGTACATCCGCCCCATCAGCGTTTAAAATCATTTTAACCTCCTAGCTTTTTCTTTACATAACTTAGCAGTTATCTCCCAATACTCTGAATGTTCTTTGTTATACATTGAGCGAAGCTTGATTAGCTCTTTTACTTGATTGGAAGAGAATTGCTCAAGTTCATTAATTAGTAAGTCTACTTTCTGTTCTGTGTTCATTGGTTTTCCTTAGTGGTTTTAAGATTAGATAAACTGGAAGTAAAGCAACAAATAATACGCTTGTGATACAGAACCATACTGCTGTTAGTACAGTGCATAGGCATCCAAAAAGAAATTTCATAAGTTCTCCTAGGGGCAGAAGCCCCTGTTAACGATGTGCTGTTCTAAAAGGTTGTTTAATACGATTGATAGACATGTTCTGATTATAATAACCGTCTTGAATTCCTGATTGAGCATCTTCAAGTTTAGTAGAGATTTTCCCACAGTCTTTACAAGGAGCGGTTTCACGCTCAGAGATTTTCCTGATTGTCTCAAACTCACCATGAGTTGGACAGTAATAACTATACGTTGGCATTCTTTTCCTTACTGAACATCTGTTCAATTGTTTCGATTAATTTAACATGTTTAAGTAGTTCGTCTTTAGATATTTCATTGTTGAGATATTTTTCGTAGATAATATCAAGTACTTGGTCAGCGTTCATAGTTTCTCCATTGATTTGATATAGATATTTATTACGCTGAAACCTTAGATAACTACAAGTTCACCAGAGTTAATCTGATTTTGCCTAATGCTGTACAGCATTGGGTTATGGACACGAAGCATACGAAGTTCTTCTTCAGTAATAGTCTTAGCTGTCTTGATCGGTTCTAACTTAGGAGTTTCAACGTTTGGCATTACAGGAGAAACCTCTTCAATAACAGGTAGAACGATTTCAGGTTTTTCTTCTGGTTCAACAACAAAGTTATCCAGTTGTGCTTCAATATCTTCTACTAAAACAGAAGAGTTAGATTTAGCTGCGTTGATACGTTTGTTTCTTTCAATCTGGCTTTTGGCGTAATGTTTAGCTTGGATACGTTTAGCTTCATCACGTTCTTTATAAGCTGCGTCACGTTGAGCAACAAGGTCTTCGATTTCTTTACGTTGTTGTTCAATGATTTTAAGTGCTTCTTCAAGAGTTAATTCAGTACTGGCGAAACTGTTAGTTAACTGCAACTCATCAACACGGTCATTAGAGTTTTCATCTTCAGTACGCAGATTCCATACTGTACGTCCCTTAGAAGTGCTTGCAGCAGCTACCGCTCTATACTCCTCAAAGTTCTTACCATTACGATAGAACACAACACCATGAGAACGGTTATCATCCATAAAGACGATAACGTGTTTAGTGTTTTTATCCTCCACAGAAGACTTATAGCCAGCGTAGTACCAATGACCGCGACCTTTATCATCACAGGCTTTGATACGAGCTTTGGCTGAACGGTCTTTAACAGAGCGTACTAACTCAGTACGCGTTTCAGCATATGATTTAACTACAGATACTTGGCGGTTTTCGTTGACAAAAACAACGATGTTTTTATTTGATTGGTCGAAGATTGAGATACGCATTGTGGTTTCCTTTTAAATGATAGTTACTTGTTTTTTGATACCATGCTTGATACACCAGCGACGAAAGGTTCTTGCCGATACACCAAGTTTTTCTCTTGTCCAATTGTCTTGCTCCTTAACAGGCATGTTGAAGAAGATATTTGCAAAGTATTTAAGTCCGTCAGTTCCGGTCATTTGAGTTTTCATTATTGTCTCCAGTCAATTTTTTGACATCAGCTTTAAAAAAGAACCTCTCCGAAGAGAGGGGTTATACAACACAGAGTGTTAATAGAGTAATTATATCAAAGATATCTTAAAGCAAATAACCTTTAATATGATTACTTTTTAACCAAATCACTTAATATTGAAGTTGTTCAACGTGATTACAGATATATTTATTACACTAATCTGGGCGGTCTCTTAGACGCCTCAAGAACAAGATTTTTACTCAGTATGATATCTTATTCAATTTGTGTGTCATGTATTTAGAGCATCATTTAAAGCCAACTGAATAATAAAGCAGCCTATATTCAGCCTAAAATCCGCTTGCTGCCAGCTTAAAAAAGCAGTTTATTCAAATATGCGAATTCTTATTCAAGTTGTACGAAATAATGATTAAGATCAAAGGATTTAATGTGATTGGATATTCAACCTGAATGATTAACTAATCACTCTGCCCGGCCGAGGCCGGGTCTTATGAGCTAACAACAGGAGAACTACCGACGAACGGTGAACACAACCACTAAG
>JBEBQJ010000176.1:0-10215 GCA_040395455.1 Sphingobacterium yanglingense
GCGAGCGGAATAACATGAAGCGAAGCAATCTCCTACTAACAATGAGATTGCTTCATTGCATTCGCAAGGACGCATATAGTTATCGTCATTACTAGCGGAATAACATAAAGCGAAGCAATCTCCTACTAACAAGAGATTGCTTCATTACATTCGCAAGGACGCATATAGCTGTCGTCTTTGCGAGCGGAATAACATGAAGCGAAGCAATCTCCTACTAACAATGAGATTGCTTCACTACATTCACAAGGGCGCATATAGTTATCGTCATTGCGAGCGGAATAACATGAAGCGAAGCAATCTCCTTCTAACAATGAGATTGCTTCATTGCATTCGCAAGGACGGATAAATTCCATTACCAATGCTTAACCTCTTTACCATACAAGTCCTCCCATTGTGGATTGAATAAATTGATAAGCTTTTCTTTGTTCTGTCTATTTCCGGCTTTTATTCGTTTCTCTTCAGCAATGGCTTCATCTATTGTTGGATAGAATTTATAATAAACCAATTTAACCAAATTGTATTTAGCAGAAAACGAATGTTTATATTTTTGATTAAGGTGTTCGTAAATTCTTGATTGCAAATTTGAAGTAACACCAGTATACAAAGTAGTGTTATTCTTATTGGTTAATATATATACACATCCACCTCGTTCCATAAAAATGAAATTACAAATTTAATAGAGACTTGACAAATCAAGATTGCTTCATTTGCTTCGCAAGGATGGATATAGCTGTCGTCTTTGCGAGCGGAATAACATAAAGTGAAGCAATCTCCTACTAACAATGAGATTGCTTCACTACATTCGCAAGGACGGATAAACTCTATGTTTAATACAAAGGATACTCCAACATCCAATTACTTACCTTCTCTTTGATACGCTGCAACTTATTAACATCATCCTTGCTACGCAATGCCTCCTCCATCAAATCGACAATGGTCCCCATATCCTTTTCCAGCAACCCACGTGTAGTAATCGCCGGTGTTCCAACGCGGATGCCAGAAGTCTGCAACGCTGATTTAGTATCGAATGGAATCATATTCTTATTCAGGGTAATACCTGCATTATTCAGAACCAATTCGGCCTCCCGTCCAGATATCGACCAGCTGGAAAGATCGATTAATAGTAGATGGTTGTCTGTACCACCAGATACCATATCAAAATTGCGGCCACGAAGGGCATTTTCAAAGGCTTTGGCATTCTTCTGTACCTGTTTGATATAGCTATCATACTCTGCTGTAAGTATCTCGCCGAAAGCAACTGCTTTAGCTGCTATGATATGCATCAATGGCCCTCCCTGATTTCCAGGAAAAACCGAAGCATCTAAGAGTGAAGACATCATCCGTATATTCCCCTTATTATCTTGGAGTCCGAAGGGGTTCTCAAAGTCAGCACCCATTAATATTATTCCCCCACGTGGTCCACGTAAAGTTTTATGGGTTGTACTCGTCACCACATGACAATGCGGGATTGGATCAGACAGCAATCCCTTTGCGATAAGCCCAGCTGGATGTGCAATATCTGCCAACAGTAATGCTCCCACACTATCCGCAATAGCCCTAAATCGCTGATAGTCGATATCACGGGAATAAGCCGTAGCTCCTGCTATGATCAGATTGGGCCGTTCCTGCAAGGCAATCTCTTGGATCCGGTCATAATTTAAAAAACCAGTTTCTTTATCGACGCCGTAGAAACTGGTTTTGTATAACTTGCCTGAAAAATTGACCGAGGCGCCGTGTGTGAGATGCCCACCCTGAACCAGATCAAAGCCAAGTATCTTATCGCCCGGTTTAAGACAGGCCGATAACACTGCGGCATTGGCCTGGGAACCGGAATGCGGTTGCACATTGGCATAACTAGCATTAAATACCTTCTTTATACGGTCTATAGCCGCCTGTTCTACCTGATCTACCACCTCACAACCGGCATAATACCTCCTACCAGGATATCCTTCAGCATACTTGTTGGTTAATACAGAACCTGTGACCTGCATCACCTGTGGGCTTACATAGTTCTCAGAAGCAATAAGCTCTAGGTCTTTCAATTGCCTATCCTGCTCCTTAGCGATAAGATCAAAAATAAAGTTGTCTAATTCCATCATGCGTAAAAGTTTTAAGTTAAATACGGAGTCCCGCTATTATTTTCTGCAAAAGTAAGTTTCGAATGGATGAAATTGCTAGTACAGAATGTGCAATAGCTACTGATCCAGCAAGTTCACTACAATTCCCCAACGGGGAGATTCATATAACGAACCAGATAATACAACGACCAGGCAATAAAACAAATCAGTAAAATCCAAACCCAAAATGGAATCGTCTGCGGAGTCTCGCTACCCGATATCAGGAAAGACTTCTGATCCCCCTTACCATAGGCATTGATCATAATGGGTACTACACCATCGACTACAGCATTCTCCTGAATACCCTCCACCGCTATTGCAGGACCATTACGTACCTCAAAAGGAATAATCCGTATTCCCTCCTTACCAGAAGGATCTTTACTGACCAATTTCAAACTATGCTTACCGTCAACCAGTTTTCGGGTATCAATCTCAATATGAATAGGTGAAGTCACTATCGCTAGTGGGTTAACCTCCTCATCCATAAATATGTATATTTTGCTCTTCGCTTCCATCGCTATGCACTTTAAACATCCACTTCGTTGATTATCATCCTCTTGATATGCGTACGCTCCTTTTCCATAGGCCGAATCAACCATTTAACCGAAAAAAAGAGTGTAGCCAGCACAATCAAAGCTACGGCACCTATAATCCAATAATCAAATTGACTATCTGGGCCCGACCCATGTACCACACCCCTTAATATCTTAGGCTGATGCCTATCACAGACCGGACAGGCCCACACCGATTGTTGCATTACGAAAAACGCAATAATGAGTATACTTCTTAACATCTTCATCACTTCATTTGTGTTTTTAAATACTCCATAACTTCTTTAACCTCTTCTTCGCTCACTTTGGGCGCTTTATTGCCCCAACTATTACGTTCATAGTTTATAATCGCAGTTACTTCTTTCTCGGTCCAGCCCATATTATGCCCCACTGCAGGCATCGCACTATATTCGGGTCTGGAATCATAACCGTTCATAATAATATCCACATACAGCTTGAGATCATTGCTAAGCACGATCTTACTGTTTTTCAGCGGAGGAAATGCCCCCGCCAAGCCTTCGCCCGATGCCTGATGGCAGGACTGGCAATTGGCCGCATACAGTACCTGACCGTCCAATAGGCCATCATCTGCCTTTGACTCCGTAGCTCCCGATTTCTCTTCAGGTTTATAGAGAAAAGATGGCGTAGTTGCCGCCTCGGGTAATGGAGCCTGCTTCAACTCCTGTAGATAAGCGACAAGATATAGCGCCTCTTGGGTAGCCACCACCCTCTTATTTCCTTTCCGCATAGCCATAGGAACATTTACGGCAATATCCCCTTCTTCCAAAACCTCTTTATATGCAAACAGCCAAGGATAAGCCGGCATAATAGACTCCTTAACAACCAGACGCGGGTTATATAAATGTAGGAGATGCCAATCCAAGCTGGGCTGCCTATTTCCCACATCCGTCAGGTCGGGACCTGTCCGTTCGGTCCCCATCAATGTTGCTGTATTTCGCCAGATATCCACCCGCGTGCTCAATGCATAATCGGCAGCTATGGATGGTCTATTCCCCCACACTTTATCCATATGTACATTACGTACCTGTTGGCTATGGCATGCCACACAACCATTGGATATATAGAGATCCCTACCTTTTCTTGCATTTTCACTCAATGGTTGAGCATCCGGCAGAGGACCATTATTCATCTGATTATCAAAAGCCGGCACAATAGCAATAACAACAGTCAGTAAAAGAAATAAAACCGTAGCTGTCGTAAATAGCTTTTTATGATTATTAAAAATTTCCATTTTTTAGCTTCCTCCTTTAATTAGTTTCGGTATTTTCTTTTTCCAAATAATCGACAACCTGATCTACAAGTGGTTTCTCCTCTTTGCCCACAGCCATCATCTGGAACACATTGTACGCAAACACGATATGGGAAACCCACATTAAAGTACCGCCTATCGCTCGCCACAGCCAATAAGGCATCATTAAGGTCACACTATCGATAAATGGCACATTTTCCATCCACGCCAAACCACGCAATGTCCCTCCATACATCAGGGAGACGGAATAAATCATCAGACCGATTAATGCCAACCAAAAATGAGCACCTATAGCAGCCTGTCCAGATTCCTTCCCCGTGAGCCGGGGAAGCAGGGCATAAATACCACCCCATAGCAAAAAGGCTATGATACCATACATCGTCATATGGGAGTGCGCTACCGTAAAATCGGTAAAATGCCAGAGCAGATTCGTATACCGGAAGGCTTCTGCCGTACCCTGCATAGACCCCGTAAAGTAAAAAACAATACCTACCACAAAAAAAGGAAGGGAATAACTATCTCTCACCTTGTGCCAAGCGCCGCGGAAAGTCATGATGAAGTTGGTCGTACCTGCTGCCACAGGAATCACCATACCTGCACTGGCGACAATTGCCACCGTCTGTAACCACCAAGGAATAGCACTAAAAACAAAGTGATGTGTACCGATCAGTGTATAGAAAAGAATCTGTGTCCAAAAAGCCAGTATTCCTAGACTATAGGAGTAGATTGGGCGATTGAGCTGTTGGGGCAGAAAATAATAGACAATCCCTAAGGTAAATAACATAAACCACATCCCTACGGCCTGATGCATATAGTAACCTTGAATAATGGTCTCGCCCAATCCATCCTGATAAGAAGGAAGATAACCTACTACCGCAACGATAGAAATGAACAATACAGCCGATACGATATACCAGTTGGATATATAGATTTCTTTGGTTTCTCTTTTTGCTATTGTTTTGAGGTAACTACCTAAGGTAAAAGCCAATCCCAAAGCAAACAGCAACATTATGGGCCAGATATACTCACGATACTCTCCGCCTCCATTGTTTATCCCCGCCATCAGGCTGAGACTCCCTAACAACACGGAGGCATTGATTAATATCAAGGAGTACCATCCCCAATTGACTTTCTGTAGCTGTACATTGCTCACTTTAGCAACAATATAGTAGCCTAGCCCAATCATCCCCAAAGATGACCAACCCCAAAAAACCGCATTGGTATGTACTGGACGTAGCCGTCCAAAACTAAGCCAGCTTATAGCTTCGGCATCGGGCGCAATAAACTTGATACCCAGATATTCACCTACAGTCGTGCCAAATAACAGCCAGAATGTAGCGGTACCGATAAACCATTGTATCAATCTGGAGCTTAAAGCATCTATTTTAGGCCTAGGGAGGGCTTTTCGCTTTTTTGCCACAAAAGGAAGATTTTCGAGATCTCGACTCTGCAGCAGTCCTTTTTCATCAGATATCGTAGCTTCTCCACTCAATTCCTGATCCGAGAGTCGGTATTGAAGTGCCCCCATCCGCTTCTCAAAAACTGCGGCATCTATATCATCCTGTTTCCGCATATAGGTAGCAAGTTCTTCTGCTTCCTTCTTTGTTCCCATATGAGCGGACTTGCGCACTTGCTTCCTGATTTGTACAACCAGCAGAATAATAGCGACAACAAGTGGGATCGCTACCAGAACCATCGTCACCAATACACCACCTTGGCTGAGCAAATCCAGATCTTCGACTTTTTCGTAAAACTGTGCCCTTCCCTGCAAAACCGTTCCCAACATAAAGAAAAGAACAGCTCCAATCCTCTTATTTTTAAGCAACTGATTGATTACAGTCCACAATCGGCTTATCTGTTCAGCATTGCTGTCCCGTACCAGGTCCTCCAAACGTCTCCCATCCCCTTCTTCTCGCTGCATACGGTTTTGCAATAACTGCCAGTATTGATTGATGTACTTATATAATAAAGCCGATGCGATAAACAAAAATAAAACCAATACAACCCCAAGACAGGTTATCCAATCCATGTCACGGAATGAAAAAGAGGTCGGGAGCATGACATGTGCTTTGGAAACCTGTGGGGTGTACAACAGTAAACAACTAAAAAGTAAAGGATAAAATCTCGACATTGCCATAAAGTATAATTACTCGTTTTAAAGAATATGATTTAGAATCAACCCAGGCTTGGGAAAATATGGCTTTGGAAAAGAAGAGGTCAGGAATGGATTCGAACCATTATAAAAGGTCTTGCAAACCTTTACCTTCCAATCAGTCACCTGACCTTAAGATCTTCGTTTTAGTAGATCATCTTTTGTTACCCAAAGATACGCCATATGTGGATCAATTTGCCATGACAGTTCAGGCAAAATCACCTAGTCCAGCTTAGCGCAGATTCTGTTAATATTTTATTTTTTATAAGCCCCGTTAACACTGTACGCGCTGCTTCAATCGTATAATCCAGGTCTTCTTGCGTAAGTGCATCGGACAAAAACCAGGACTCAAATGGAGAAGGCGGGAGATAGATTCCTTGCTCTAGCATACCATGGAAAAACGCGCGAAATATATCTGCATCTGCACCTTGGGCTGACGCATAATCCGTCACCACATCGCTATTGAAAAACAGAGAAATCATAGAACCTACGCTATTGATGCAGACCTGAACCTGCAATTCCTCAAATACGGATTTCAACCCTTCCTCCAGATAAGAAGTCTTATGTTGAATCCTCCGATACAACGCTTCATCCTTATTGATTCGTTTTAGCATCTCTATTCCTGCCGACATAGCTAAAGGATTCCCAGAAAGTGTCCCTGCTTGATATACAGGTCCCAAGGGTGCCAACTGATCCATAATATGTCTTTTACCAGCAAATGCACCGACTGGCAATCCGCCACCAACAATCTTTCCAAAGGTCACCAAGTCTGCCTCCACCTTAAAATACTCCTGTGCTCCTCCCCGTGCCAGACGGAAACCGGTCATTACTTCATCGAAAATCAATAAAGCCTTATACTGGGAACAAAGTTTACGTAAACCTTCCAAAAAGCCTCGCGATGGCGCTACACAGCCCATATTGCCAGCTACCGGTTCGACAATTACCGCTGCAATACTTTCTGGAAACTGCTCAAACAAAAGCGCGACACTATCTAGCGAGTTGAAATCAGCTAATAATGTATCCACTACCGCTCCCTGTGGTACCCCCGCCGAATCGGGAATTCCCAATGTGGACAAACCACTGCCTCCAGCCACTAAGAAGGAATCGGCATGACCATGGTAACAGCCAATAAATTTGATAATCTTACTTCTTCCTGTAAATCCGCGTGCAAGTCGAATAGCGCTCATCGTTGCTTCTGTCCCTGAATTGACAAAGCGAACCTTCTCCACATGAGGTACAGCATCGACAAATAATCTTGCCAGTTCTATCTCCGCTTCTGTAGGAATACCATACGAAGTACCTAAAAGCGCTTGTTGCTGAATGGAACCGACAACTGGAAAGAAAGCATGGCCAAACAGGAGGGCTCCCCAAGAATTCACATAATCGATATAGGTATTATCATCCGCATCGTACAGGTAAGCCCCTTTTCCTTTTTTAACAAAAACAGGATTTCCGCCTACACTGTTAAATGCCCGGACAGGAGAATTAACTCCACCGGGAATAAGTGCTTCGGCTTTCAAAAAAAGCCTTCTACTGATCTCATATCTGTCTTTTTTCATGATGCTATTATATTTAGAGTGTAATCAGTCCATCTTCCTCCTGTAACAGGTTAAAATACTTTAAAGCCTGTACGACACCCGCTTCATCGACCTCGCCCGTGACGTGATAAGCGATATCCTTTACCTCCTGACGGGCATTCCCCATAGCCACCCCATATCCGACATATTTAAGCATTTCGATATCATTCCCTCCATCTCCAAAAGCCATCGTATCACGCTTTGCAAGACCATAGTAGCGCAACCAAAAGGCGACTCCCGTAGCCTTATTGTAACGTTGATTATTGATATCCGCAAAATCATCATGCCACCTGGTCGCTACACAGTTGACCATAATATTATCAATAAGCGTCTTTTCCCGCTCCGGGCCGATATAGGCAGTAAGCTGAAACACCTTGGAGCGTAATAACTCTAACAACGGTCTTTTTTCGGGAAGGGGAATATGGATAAGTGAATAATGATGCTCCAATAATTCATTGATATCATTAGCAAAAACACCTTCTTCAGTCATATAGGAAATACAAAATGTAGAGGATGTAGACTCCAGGTATTGCACTAGATTAAAAAGGTCTATATAAGGTATAGATGATTTATAAAGAACCTTTCCCTCCGCATCGATGCCTACCGCCCCATTCGAAGCTACAAATCCATCAAAAGGAAAGTCGGTGACACGTTTAATCTGGGCATAGGAACGCCCAGATGCGACAAATACTTTTATTCCACTGTTTTTTAAACAGCGTAGACTATCGAGTATGGAATCTGGAATAGTCTCCTCATTAAATCGTAATAAAGTACCGTCTACATCAAAAAAAATAGCTTTAACCATAGTTGTACGGGGTTTAATAAACACTGTACAAACATAGGTCTAAACTGGAACAGTTAAATGATACAGAAACAACAATACAACATAGTCCAGATGTATCTCATTTGCTGGATTACCAAGGGTAATTATAATAAGAACTTGCGTTCTCATCGGTCAACAGAAGACGCAATGAGGGATTCATTAGCGCATCATCAAACGCAATTTTCTTCTGGCATCATTCAAATCCGAAATCAGCAATATCTTTAAATCTCGGTCTTTCTGTTCGTTCTCCAGCTCTTGGCCAAAACAGGCCATAGAAAAGACCGAAAGAATAAAAACAGAAAAATACGCGGATTAAAACACATTATAGAATGATAAAAAGGTACTACTTAACTTAAGCCAACAAACCTAATAAATTTTTATTACAAGCATTTGCTTTGGGTACAAAGTAAACTATATCAATCTTCGCCCAATACCTCTGACCTTATCCAACCACTTCATACGTTGAGCATCCGTTGAATTACGTATAACACCAACATAGGTAACTTTTACTGGTTTGATTCCACAGAATTCTAAGATCGACTTTTTCAATTGATTGACACTGGGCCTTCCAAAAAACAGACGGTAATACCATCCTGGTTGATCCAGTGTGGTTATAATATGTGCGGTCTTGCCTGATAATAGCTTGTCCCACCATACAGAATTTGGACGATACTTATACGCCATACCGGGCAGAAAGAGTCGATCTACAAAGCCCTTGGTTACTGCCGGGAGCCCTCCCCACCAAACGGGATGAACCCAAACAAGATGGTCGGCCCACAAAATATTTTCCCATGCCTGTATCAAATCGGGCTCTAACTCCATTCGCTGTTGATATCCGTACTGTAGATTAGGGTCAAATTGCAACTCACCAATAGGAATAACCCTTATCTCGGCTTGTTGCCCAAGTGCTCCATCCCAATAGGCTTGTACTAGAGCACTGTTGAAAGATTCCTTATTGGGGTGTCCATTGATAATTACGATTTTCTTCATAGCTGCTGAAATATGTTATGCAAAGCTAACAGCTGTACCGACCAATTATGCAGGACAAATGTCTAAAAAGATAGCGATTTACGAATACGGCTTAAATGTCGTTGGGTGATACCCAGATAAGAAGACAGGTACTGTAAAGGTATGGATTGTATGAAATCAGGTTGTTTTTTAAGCAAACTGGCATAGCGCGATGAAGCGCTTTCTTTTTGTAATTGAAACACACGTTCTTCAAGTTCCATATATTGCTGCTCGGCAATGATCTTCAAGAACTTCGTCCATTTCGAGTTGGATACCTCCAGGTCTTCTATCTTCCTCTTAGTTAGAACCCAAATCCTGGCTTCAGTAAGTGCTTGCAGATTTTCGACACTCGGTCCTCCCGAGATAAAAGAGGAATAAGCCCCTAGCATACCATTAGGAAAACGGAAACAATAGGTAACATCGTCCCCTTTTTCTGTATGATAATAGGAACGGAATATGCCTGACTCTATAAAAGCGACTTCCCGACAGACTTTTCCTGCTTGGGCAAAATAGCTGGATTTAGGAAGCAGCCTCTGTTCGAATAGCAACAAAATACCAGCTATCTCTTCTTTACTGAAGATACCAAAGCTTAAAAAAAACCGTTCGATCATAGGGGAGCAAATTTAGAATATGTTAACCAAATAATCGTACTCTCAATTTAAAAGCTTTACACCATGCGCCCCCTGTCACAATCCCATTACTAAACAAATCTTAACA
>JBEBQJ010000177.1:0-9868 GCA_040395455.1 Sphingobacterium yanglingense
AAGCTCCCAGCTATCTTTAACAGCTGTGATGCCTAGATACTTTCGCTGTTCATTCGTTAGTAAAAAAAGAGGTTGTGGCATGTTCCTATAATATAATATGCATTGAAATAAAATTCGCGTTTTTTAAGGCGTCCATACTTTACGTGCACTGTAAAATTAGAAAAATAATTCTGTTATGCGGTTTCGGTGTAGTGTACAATCCGTTATTCCTATTTTACAATCTATCTCTGGTATGAAGCATGCCCCCCCCTTTTCCAATGTAGTTTTTAATGGAAGTTTCCTTAGTTAATCTTTGCAAACATACGATCCGGAATACTCCATTTTATGGGTTTGACTTCGACATTGGGATCATAACTGAAAACCTGTGGGTACATTTGATGGTTCAAATTATCTTCAATAGACTTTAATATAGGCTTGATAGATAGCCAGTCTTCAGCATAGCGGCTCAACGTTGAGTAGTGCTCAAGACGCCAATACATCATGAGAGCAATGGCTTTGTCACAATAGGGATGCATTATAACATTTTGATAGATCTCAAGCTCTTTATGTTTTAGAAACACAGCGATATTATAGAGTTCTATAGTGCTGTCGCATCGCTGAATTTGATTCTTTAGATGTTCACCAAACCAACCTTGCACTTCCTCTTCATCAAAATAGATATAAGGCTCTTCTCCTATAGCAGGTTGCAATACTACTTCTGGTATTCGCTCTGCTTGCTCTATCTTTTCAGACGGATCGTAACTTATATCTGTTTTAAGGTAAAAGCCTTTTTCAAAATTATTGATGATAGTTCGGACCAGATCTAAATCTTCGTTGGTTCCCTTCTTCGTTTTCCAACTATATCGAACATATTCATAAGGTGCGGTATTCCAAAAAATCAGGAGCGCTGTAGCTTCACTGCAATATTTACTTTCGACTATCCATTGTTGAACATAAAAATAACAATGTTGTGCCAACTGATGTAATTCGATAGGAGTTTGTATCTTCTGAAATTCTTCAAATTCAAGGCTTACGTATTCGGATTCGCTCTGCATATCTTGATTTATGTTACTCATAAAAGCTCGACTCTAGGGAGTAACTTACGTGCCCCCGTGTAGTCACACCAAAACTAAGAAAAATATGCACTTCCTTATCCTACCTATTGAAACTAAAATGCCGTCTTTCATATCTATTAGATTATCTTACTTTGCTTAATCGGTTAAAGCAAGCAACTAGCAAATATATTTTAGCTAACTTTGTCGCTTTGTATTCATTTAACAATTCAGCAGTGTCCTTAGATAAATTAAAGCTTAGTAAACGTCTTCACCGATCCATGAATGATCTTGGGTATTTTACAGCCAAGGAATTTCAACTACAAACCCTATCCCGTATCATTGGTGGACATAGCCTCGTAGGTATTGCGCCTGAAGGGGCTGGAAAAACTACCACCTACATACTTGGAGCATTGATGCGCTTGAAATATACACACGATGAGGCTCCTAAAGTCTTGGTTTTAGCGCCCAATGAAGAGCGTATCAATGAGATAGTAGAAGGTTTTAAAACTATAAGTGGAAATAGAGACCTCTATATTATGGGGCTTAAAGCGAGTGGTAGTACGGAAGATGAAATCATAGATCTGGTACGTGGGGTGGATATCGTCGTAGCAACGCCGAACCGTGCTCGCGCGGTATATTTAAAGCTAGGCCTCAATTTAAATCGCATTCAAATGTTTATCATCGATGATGCAGAAGAGATCATAAAACAAGGTATGTCCACACCGGTACGCGAACTGGCTCAAAGTTGTGGCAAGGTACAATACTTGGCATTCAGTACGGTAGAGCATGATAAACTTCATCATATGATTGACGACTTTATGTCATTGGCGACGGTAGTTGAAATCGACGAACTTAGTGGGAAGACTACGGAGACGCACGAGCTCATGTTGTACCATGTTCCCAATTTTACGACCAAGGTCAACCTTCTCAATCTTCTGATGCGCGACGAGGAGGTGTTTGACAAAGTGGTTGTATTTGTCAATAGCCGATTGACTGCACAAAAACTAAGTCAGAGTTTACATGCTAAAAAAGGAGAAGTAACGGTATTAAACCCTTTCTTCTATGATGATGCGGGTATTGATGATATCAATGATTTCAAACAGATTCCAGAATGCCGAATTCTAATCGTAGCCAATGAAGGTACCACAGGTATTGATTTAAGCGGTATTCCATTTATATTCCATTTTGAAATCCCGGAGAGCGGAGACTCCTTCATCCAACATGTTACAAAAACCAATGACGAGGATGTGATTGCTATCACTTTTGCTACGGATCTAGAACTTCCTGAAGTCAAAAAACTGGAACAATCTTTAGGAGAAAAAATCCCTGTTGTGCCACTACCGGATGATCTAATCATCTATCGCCCTTCTAATACCCCAAAAAGTAAAGATAAGGTAGATGACTCTCAAGGTGGGGCTTTTCATCAAAAAAAGGAAAGCAATAGCAAAACATATAACTATGGTGGTGGTGCAAAAGCCAAAATGACCATGAAGAATAAAAAGCGATAGGCCCAAGCTATGGCTATGAGAATATATACAGACTTCTTTAATGTAGAATAAAAAAGCCGTTCTGACCTAAAGTCAGAACGGCATTATACTATATAACCACTTAGATACTCTACGAGCTAAGCTAGACTCAATGCACTAATTAGTTGTACAACTGGTTAAACAAAAGCTTAAAGGTACCGTGACTCTGCGCACGGTTTGTTATTTCGGGACCGAAGGCAACTAACTTACCTTTACCCAATAGCGCGACTAGTCCAATGGAACCACCTTTCAAATAATGCTGTCCGTGTGCCCAGCCGCTTAACAACGGTTTTTCAAGTTCGAAACTTCCTACGGAATACAGATTCTTTTTATTTTCGAGCTTAAATACTGGACTATTATTAAAGACAATATTGACCTTAGAATCTAAACCGTAATTTTCCGCTAAAGAAACATCAAGGTTTGCTTGGAGTATACTGGTAGGAATATAGTAATCTGCGTTTGATATTGCTCTGGCTTTACCGTCTTTCCCAACGACGGTCAATGGATCTGTGACGGGTAGATCAAAATGATAAACGATTTCGGACGATGCGCCAACTGTAAGTACCTTGCCCCCTTTTTCTACGTAATCTTTCAATGCAGATATAGAACGCTCTTTAGATACTTGACCTAAGAGGTATTTATACTCCTCAGGAACAAGACTTGCATCTGGTTGTCTGAATTTGGTTACTTTATCATTCCGCCCTGGAATTCCCTGCCCTATAAACAATAAGATATCATATTTATCAATACCGCCATTATCGATATCCTGCGGATAAAAACAGGTGTATTCGAAGCCATATTGTTCCAGTATCCAACGCGCCCAACCGGATGGCATGGAGCCCCCGTAATAATCGAACAAGCCAATTTTCAGTGGTTTAAGAGCTATCAAATTTGCTGGTTTTTTAGATGCCACCTGTACGCGAAGTCCAGAATTATTGATTGCTTTTTGTAACCTATCCTTCGCAGCTCCGTCTACGTAAAAATCTTTGGTGTTTGCATCGCGATATACTTTGGCGCCACCAGTCAAAAGTTGATTTACCACTAGGAAGGCATCATTCGCTTTTGCATTAATGAGGTACCCGCCCTTGCTATTAGGAAGTGTACTTTTCTCCGCTGCAATCATTTCGCCGTAGGGTAGTTTTTGGAATGGTCCCTCTACGTCTTCATAAAATCGGTCATAGTCTACGCCCATCTGCATAGCAAGTGTCCAACCTGCAGCATCGTACGGACGTACTGGAGGCCCTCCCTCATACTGGGTGTCGTGAGGATGGTCCTGTGCTTCGAACATATCAATAACCTGTGGTCTAAATGCCTGATTTGCTTTTACGACCAGTGAGTTTTTAGGGTAGCGCTTTCCGTCATGCACAAAATCGGCCGTGGCTTGATAGGCGTATACCCCCGATTTTATCAATGCATTGACAAACTTAATCGCTGTGCCAAAGTCGGCTTGGTCTGCAGATAATATATACACGCGCGGATCTCTATTCTCAGGGTTACGGAGTATACGCTCAAAGTAAACAGTTGGAATAGATGCAAACCTCGATTTACTACTGCTTTCTTCTGTTCCTTTCTTGGCTTTGGTATCGGCCTGATAAGCCTCTTTCATCGCCTCGATGTATTTTGGAGAAGCTGTCCAGTAATCGGTATTCCCTCTCTCGATAGAATTACGTCCCATTTTATAGAAATTGTACAAGAGCTTGTCGCCATTACGGGCTGCGTAGTCCAATATCCCCATGTTCATGGACACCGAGTAATCTATAGACTGCCTGAAATGCCATTTTTGAGGTGTTATAGGATTGGGTAACCCATTTCTGGGAATCAACCGTTCGGGAACTAATTTAATCTCAGATGGTGTAGGATTACCGGTGGTTTCGGTAAGTATTCCTATCATGTTATGAAAATAGGGCGCTGTACGTAAACCTCCATTCCACCAGGTGGAAAAAGTAGATTGATCCATTCTGGAATATCCTGGCTTATCTTCTTCGTTCAGCCGATTAATCATCGCAAAGCCAACACCATCTATTCCCGTAACAAGAAGTGGGTCATAGGCATAATTGAATGGATCTCGGTACGGAGGTCCAGCCACCACAGTACCAGCCGGTGAAGTCTGATGGTGATTGTATACAATCTGTGGCAACCAATCGATATACATAACCTTTGCCAGATTACTGGCCTCTTTCATATTGAACATATAAAAATCACGGTTATTGTCATGTCCCACATACTTCTGGTAAAGTCGTGGAATGGACATGTTCCTTTTGCCCGTATCTGGATACTGCATGTACCAATCGGCAAGCAGGTCCTGACCGTCGGGATTGACATGCCACATCAGGACGACCACCTTGTCTAGGTAGTTTTTTATTTCTTGACTTTGGCTGGATGCCAGCAGATAGAATGTCTCTATCAATTGGTGAGACCCTACCATTTCATTGGAATGCATACCTCCATCTATCCATACAATTGGCTTACCTTCGCCTGCCAGTTTTTTTGCTTCTTGGTCGGTAAGTCCTTCTGCCCTACCCAAGGTTTGTGATATCTTGCGGTACTTCTCTACCTGAGCCAGGTTTTCTGGAGAAGAGATAATAAGGAGATACTGCTTACGTCCTTCTTCGGTCAAACCAGCCTCCTGGATCAACACTCGGTCAGACTCTTTGGCTACTTTTAGGAAATAGCCTTCCATCTGTTTATAATTAGCCAGCTGATAGTCATCGCCTATGGAAAAGCCGAAATGGGATTTGGGAGTACTAATGTTTTGTGCATGTATATCCGTATTCCAAAAGGATAATGCAAGAGCAGCTAATATTATATTCTTAATCTTCATCTTGTATATTTTTTTGTTGGTTACCTTATTGATATTCCGTAAAGATATCAATAAGGTAACACAATAAATCTTATAATTTCTTTCTACATAGCAAAACCGCTTGGTCAGGACCAGCGGTTTTACTATGTAGTACTGTGAATTACCTATGCTCAATAATCCATGTTAAGATTTCCTCCATCTTTTTTCGATAATCCCCTGCACTGCCGCGGTAATTATTAATCATAAAAGAGAACGCTAGATTACTTCCTTTTTTAGTCTTGAGATAACCACTCAATCCAAGATGATCCGCCAGTGTACCTGTCTTGGCCCAAATGTTTGATTCATATCCAACATATAAGCCCTGAAGCGTTCCTTCATTGCCTGCAGGCAAAATCCTTTTTACACGCTCGAAATCATCTCCTTTGTATATCGTTATCAGGAGATTTATAAATTCATCTGGGGATATCAGGTTACCCCGACTCAGCCCACTCCCATCTACCCATTTACCCTCACCAAGAATACCCTGAAAGATATCTTGACGTAGTTTTTTCAATGTAGATGCGTCAGCAAACGCCCCATACCTAACCTTTCCCACCATTAGCATCATTTGCTCCGCAAAGAAGTTATCACTACGTTTCATCAATTTACTAAATAAGGTATCCGTTGGTACGGTACAGAGTGGAGAAAAAGCAATGTTGGTCGGTCTATATCGAATAAGTGAAATATTTGCCTTAGGATTTGTATGCAGTAATGTATCTTTCAATAAGGTATAGGCCAAAGTGTCATTATTTATGCTGGTAAAAGGTCTTATCCAACCATTACGACTATTGTTCTTCCGAACCCTGTAGCTATTGGTCGCTTCGGCCCGAAGTACTACACTGTGTTCTGCTGCTAATGCTTCCATCGACACCGGCTCTATCGCACTATTAAAAAAAGATGGAATTGATTTAAAGACGTCACCATCCCGATAAAATCTCACCATATTATTATAGATAGGCATCACACTTCTTTCTGGCGAATATGTTTCTTGCCAAGTGCCCCAAGACCAACCTGAACCAAACCTTCCAAAAGCATTATTGTCTGGTATAACAATATGTATAGGTTTGTGCGTGTTTTTAAGAATTTCAAAAACACGTTGTTCGGCAAACTCTTCATTTAAAAATGTTGGGTCACCATTAGGCTCTAAATAAATAAGACTATCATTTTCGGCGATGTTCCAGCCGGGAATACTATCACCAAATGTCTGCAAACCTGCGTACATAGTCAATAACTTGGTATTGCTTGCAGGCATAAAAAATCTATGGGAATTAAAAGAATAGAGCGGAATTCCTTTGTCTAAATCTACAATTTTAACTCCATAATTTGTGGAATTGAGCAGAGAATCCTGCTCTATGGGATATAACTGTGCTGCTCGTTTTTTTACTGAACAAGAATCCAATACAAAAACAATACAAAACAACACAAAACATAGGCTATAATTATGCATTTTATTTCAATTTACGATTTAGAAAATCGACAGTAGCTTCTTTTACTCTTACTAGATTTTCAAACAATTGCCAATGGTGGTTGTCATCTGGAATAACAAGTGTTTCAACTTCAACGTCTTGCTTTTTAAGTCTATTATACAAGTCTATGCTCTGTGAGAATGCGACGTTTTGATCATCGTCACCATGTATAATTAAAACTGGTGATTTCCAAGAGCTGACCCATTTGGAAGGTGAAGACTCCCAATTAAGCCGAGTAGCTAATTCAAAATCAGGCGCATACTGTGCCGGATTTTGCTTACGTTCTCTAGTATGTACACCGTGTATATCTACACCTGCTTTAAATATATCCGAATTTTTAGCTAGTCCCATTGCAGTAAGGTAACCTCCGTATGAACCACCGAATATCCCCACTTTGGAAGAATCAATATCTGTCTGCTGCCGAAGCCACTTGCCCGCCGCCAGTATATCCATATATTCTGAAGCACCTAAAGTACCCGCAGAGCGGGGATGCTGAAAATCAAAACCATAACCGGTTCCCATGCGGTAGTTTACTGACAGTACAGCAAAGCCTTGCTCTACTAAATACTGATTGACGATATAATCATAAAAATAGTAATCTAGGGGATGCCATCCTAGATACATCTGCCTACGAGGACCTCCATGAATATAAACCAATGCCGGTAGATTATTATTTCTTTGTTTAGGTTTATAATACTGAGCACTAAAACGAACGCCATCTTCTGCGGTAATAAACACCTGTTCAGGCTTTACAAAATTACGACTCTCGGTGCCGAATAACTCTGTTGCCAGCAATTGTGAATGTGTACTTTTCAATTGGTATACTTTAGGTTGTACTGCCCTGTTAAACGAACTTGATGAAAACCCTATAGATTGCTCTTTATTAAAATAAAAGGGGGCTGTTTCTATTTCCTCGCCTTCAGTCAGGATTGTAAATTTACCTGAAGCTACATCTACACGGCCTATATGTGTCCGTTCAAAATCAAATCTATCTTTACCTGTATTAGCCGAAAAAAGAATTTCCTTACCGTTAGCGCTGTAACTCAGGTTTTCCACCGTAAAATTGCCTTTGGTAAGCTGTTTTACTTGCTTTGTCCCGATCTCTAGTCTATACAAATGTGGCCATCCGCTTTCATAAGACATAAACGTGACATATCTAGGGTCTCTCCAACTCAAATTGACCTGCCCTGATATACTTGGAAAAGATGCTTCTTTCTTATGCGGTGCGCGATAAATCTCGTGAGCTACGCCATCGGCTATAGAAGCACACATAATCGACCACTCTTGATAATTAAAAGAGGTCAAGGAATCTAATGCTCCACCATTGGCTTTTTTGCGTACAAATGCTATATGCCGTCCATCAGGTGACCAGCGAGGCGAACTATCCGAGTGAAATGATGGTCCTATCCACTGTATCCTCGGACTAGAACTATCGTATATACCAATAAAACTATAATCACCACGTCGAGACATAAAAGCCAACTTTGTGCCATCTGGTGACCATTGCATATTACCTGCAGTTCCTTTCATGCTAAACAATTGTTTACCTGCCTTTTCTCCGTTTAAAGCGGCAGTCCATATCTGTCCAGAACGAAAATAGGAAACGGAAGTCTCGTCAGGATGGATAACAGGAAAATCTCCTAGACCAATTTTATAGAGACGTTGATCATCGACAGAAAGACTAAATATCTCAATTTTCATAGGTTCGATAAACGATGCTGAATTCGTACCTACAGGAGCACTATTTGCCCCGTGGTCTCCGCCACGCGCAAAAACAACCCACTTACCATCACTTGTTATCGACAGACTTGTAATTTCTTGCGCATCATCAGTATCGAATGTCGTCAACTTTCGAATCGTGTAGCGAGGTCCTTCAGCAAGGTAAATATTTCTATGTCCCCGCTCATTTACCGTAAATACTAGACGATCTGTATCGGACGCACCTACGATTTTACCGATATAAGGGATGGACAACAATTCTGATAAACGGGTAGTCTGTCCGTTTAGAACAGAAAACATAAAGAGCAAAATGACAGTAACTTTGATTTTCATTACTTAGATTTAGTTTACTAGGTTAATATTCTTGAAGAAGCATTAAAAATACGAAAAAAGCGGACGTAAAGCCCGCTTTTAATGAAAAATCATTCCCAGTTATAGTCCAATGGTGAATCACTCGAGATACGTACATTGAAATATATTCTACTATTTTTTCTACTGATAATACGGAAAAAGTGTTCACCACTAGAATACCTCCCTGCAGGCATGATAGTCACTCCCTCGGCAGGAAATATCAAATCCAAGAATTCTGTAAGCTGTGCTTTAAAAGCATTTGCATTAGCGGAATTTGTTCCCTTAAACGTTGCTGTCACATAGTCTTCACCAGATTTCACCATATTCATATCAAAACGCCAATAATTAGTCGCGCCACCGTCGGGCTTGGTCAGAAAAGTTACATTATCGGGACCATTGACCGAGTTCGTATTCGTATTCATCGTAATACGGAAAAGCGAAGGTGAAATCAACTGCCTCATTTCTTCCCATTTTATCGCCAAGTCTGGGCTCGCATAAATAGCCAAGTCGTCTCCTGTATAGGCAAATAGACTAGTCGATTTGCCTCGATACAAAAATGCATCTGCTGCATGGGGAAAGACGATGCTTGCCGTATGCGAAACAAATATCCTACCTATCGCTAAATTTTCCTCATCAACAATCTCCAGTTCATCTTGATTATATGATCCAAAATTCAAGTGGCTGAAGCTTTTTCCAGAAATAATAACAGGAGCACTCAATGTAATACCGTTAGCCTTATAATTGAACGTTCTTTGTTCCCGCAATATTTTATCATTGGTATCCACCCAAGAGAAGACCACCTTTCGAGTCGCCATATTTAAATCCAAGAAAGCTTTCGCACCATTCACATCAAAATTCTTAAAATAGGCTACTGCATTCTCACTAAAGTCATTGACGACGTCGATTACATGTGCACTCTGAGCTATATCATTG
>JBEBQJ010000178.1:0-9820 GCA_040395455.1 Sphingobacterium yanglingense
TTTCCAAACGTGTTAGTTGCTGTACCAGTCATGTCTATTCGGTTCAAGTAGTATGCGCCGGTACGAGTGGATACCCACATTCTAATGGTTGCTTCATTTCCTCCTGTATGCTGTGCCATGAGCGGTCCGGTGAGTACTGGCAATCCATTTGATTTTAATATATTCTGCACTAAAATAGTGTCTCGCACCATAGAGATAAAGTCTAGCTCAGCATGCCCATCCGCTGTTTCACCCATCAGAAGCAAACCACGTGAATATGCTGTACCCACTGAGAGGCTAGCTTTCTTGGTCCAGGTTACTTTCGTTTTTTTGTCTTCTATCCGGAGTTGAAGTGTGTAGTTTTTTGGGGCCAGTTTGATGGGGTACTTTAATTCCTTCGCTTTTCCAGCTGTATCTATTACAGTTGTCCCATCTTTTACCACCCATATATAAGTTAAATGGTCAGCACCGCTCACTTCGTCTGTCATATTGACCTTGGGAGTGATTTTCAAAGTGTCTAAAGATGTTATAGCCGAGTAGCTGTTTGCAATATCGGTTATAGTTAGTTCGTTGATCTCGTGATAGTCATAGTTTCCTAAATCTTTGGCACAGGAAACGACCGATACGAGTAAGGAAAATGCTATTAAATATTTAAAAATGTTCATTTTAGTCGATTAAATAGTGGATTTTAAAAAACTATTATTTTGGTATATATGGAACACCAACATATGAAGTCCATGATACACCACTGAAAAACATTAAACGGCCATCGTCTTCTAATATAGGGTTGCCTGCGTCGAACTGTTCAGTTAGGTATTGAGAACAGGAGCTGGCTATCAGCCCTGTGAGGATCATTGGCATAGTCTCAGCACTACCAAAATCCGCATAGGTTAAGTCCATTAATTCACATATCAGATCTATCTTTTTCTGGGAGAACGCCCCCCATTGTCCAGACTCTCGATTTCCGGGCTGTTGAATAGATCCGGGCCATACAGGTGGCTGTACCATAAAATCATTGATACGGATGCTATGTAAGCTGGCATCGAAATTCTTAACAACATTGCCCGAGGTGTGTGAAGGTAGTGCCTGCCAATGTGGAAAGGATAATTGGAAGTTTTCGTTTGCAAGAAGCCGAAGTCCAATTATTTTCTGTTCTTTTTTCAGGTCGGCTGTACGCTTTAGTTTCACAGGTACATAAGCCATCAAGCTTTTTGCAGGAATGATGAGTCTTGCCGGAAGAGACTCGAAATGTGTTCCTTCTATAGCGGTAGTTGAGTCTGGATTAATAATTACATTGAATGCGCGATCATAGTCTTTTACAGGGCCAGTGATCATTACTTTGATGTTTACAGTCAATTCATCTGCCGGTGTTTTGATGAATTCGACAGGAGTAGTAGGCTGATAAGGCCATGTACGCTCATTTCCCCAAGAATCTCCATGCTGAACAGCGAAGTATACGCCCTCCACACCTTCATAATCCATGAGTTCTTTTTCGCAGCTGTGGAAAAGGACTGCTATAGTCAAGGCTAGAATACCTAAATATTTTTTCATAACTATTCTTTCGTTATAATAAAAGTCTATATTGTTTACTTTATTCCCTTCGAGCGTAGTGATAGTTCACTTTCCGGAAGAGGCACCTGATAGTTGTTGATATTCATGTTTTTATCGCCGGTAAGGGCAGCATTATTAGGAATGTTTTGGGCACTATTACGTTTGTAATAAAAAAAAGTCTGCCCCTCCCCCAAAAATTCGCGTCTATACTCAGCTGTTATTAGATTTTTCAACTCAGCTAAATTACTCGGAGTGAGACTATTTACGTTTCGGCTAGTGCGCGTCACATTGAAGAATTTAGTCGCCTCCTGTAGGTTGTCAGAGCATTCTGCAGCAATAAGATACATTTCACTGATCCGTATCAAAGGAATCATGTAGCGGCCAGGTGCATCCACATGATTTTTGTATTTTTGGTTGGTCACTATTTCCTTTCCAGCTACGTTGACCTGCTCCCACACACGACGACGGTAGTCATTCGCATTGTCATATAGGGCATTGATCCGGGACATGTCTGAATTCATACTATTTACGGAAAGGCGCCGGTAATCTTCGAGATTAGCAGAGAAGGTGATATCGTACATCTCAGTTCGTTTGATCGTATACAATGAGAAAATAACTTCCGTAGAAAATACACGATCAGGTTTGTCGGCACTTACTGCTGATGATAGACCGACAAAAGGGAAGATATCTTTACCTTCTATTTTTGAATCTTGGATAACAGAAAGCGCATTTTGTAACGCATTAGCTTTATCGCCTTTCCACATATTGGTACGTGCCAAAAGAGATTTAACGGCAAAATAATTGAAACGGTACTGTCTAAATAACTGATCCGTAGGTATAGTCGGACTTCCGGTGGTTTTGATGCCCTCCTTGAAAATAGGATCTGAATCCTTTAGGAGGTCAAGAGCAGTGTTTAGGTCTTTCTCTATCTGTATCATTACCTCCTCTGAAGATAAAAGTGGAGAAACCTCACTCTGAGAAGTAGTCACATAAGGAATACAAAGTATTTTTTTGTTGGCTTCAGACCAAATCGGGCCAAACAAACGAAGCATATCAAAATGTAGCATTGCACGGAGTGCATGGGCCTCACCTTTGATGAGGGAAAAATGTGGCTCTGGTAGTTTAGAACTAGGAGCATTCCCGGATTTTTCGATGATGACATTAAGATTTGCAATCAATTCATAGGCTTTTTTCCATGCACCATCGAAACCACCTTTGGTCATGGCGGTTGTATAGTTGAAAACTGCATAGTCATAAAACTGATTGGTACTAGAGGTAATGTAATAGTATTGAGCCATTGCATCTACATTGGCCGTGGTCATAAAACGACCATAAAGGCCATTGTTTGCTAACTCTACATACACTCCGTTTAACGCTTTGAGGTAACCTGAGGCGTCCTGAAAGAGGGCATCTTCTGAAAGACGGTCTGTAGGCTTTACATCAATCCATTTGCTGCAGGAACTAAAAGCAATTAAGCAGATAAATAGTGATAATATATTCTTGAAACTCATAAGTGATATTCTTAAAAAGTGGTTAGCGATTAAAAACGTAAACCCAGTGAAAATGAAACAGAACGGGCGAACGGATAGTCTATTCCACGTTCATTCTTAATGGATGAAAATCTAAAAATATCGTTCATATAGATTTTTGTATCCATCGATGAAGCACCTATCTTTTTTAACCAGGCTTTTTCTACGGTTTCATAACCGAAAGAAATTGATTCGCCTGCTAGGATATTGTTGTTTTCAACAAAACGAGACGAGATCGGAGTATGATCTGTTTGTGATATTGCCCTGAACTTTGCAACATCTCCTGGGTTTTTCCACCGATCATACAATGCTCGCTTATCCTGGTTGAGTGCTATATTTTGCATTGTCACATTTTCAACTTTTTCATAAAGCGTCTGCATGAATGCCTGCCCTCCCAGTCGATATCTAAGGAAGATGGAACCTGTAAATCCTTTATAGTAAAAATTTGTACCGATTACACCATCAAGCTTTGGATCACTATTACCTACTACGACCTCATTATCGAAGCTATGTACAAAGGTCTGTTCGTTATCTTTAGTTAAGAATACTTCTCTACCGGTAGCAGGGTCGATGCCTACCGAACGGACAGCCCATAAATCGGAAGGACTAGCCCCATCGTAGTACCGGATCAAATTGCGGCTCTTGTTGTCTTGATTAAATTTGTCTAGCGAATTGCCAATATTACGATATTGCGATTTAAGATGACGCATGTTGATATTAACACGCCAATAGAAGCTTTCTTTACGGATTATTGAATAATCTGCCAAAAGGGTCATCCCTTTTGTAGAGAGGCTTCCAATATTTTTGGCTACACCAGTGGTGCCGGTTGATGAGGGTAGACTGACATATACCAATAGCGGATCCGTATCTTTATTGAAGTAGTCAAAGTTAAAACGGAGCCTACTTTTGAATAACTCTAGGTCGATACCGATATTACGATCTAATGTTTTTTGCCACTTCAGACCACTGTTACCAAAGTTGTTGAGAATAACACTGGAACCGAAAGGGTTTCGATTGTCATTATTGTAACGGTATACACGCATGGATATGTAATCGTTAAAATTCTGATTCCCGGGATTTCCTATAGACCCTCTTATTTTCAATAAACTTAGCCAATCCAATGATGGATGTTGCATAAAGGGCTCTTTGTGCAAGTTCCATGCTACACCAGTAGACCATATCGTTGTCGATTGTTTGTCTGAACCATATACTGATGAGGCGTCTGATCGAAGCGTAGCATCCAGTAAATAGCGCTCATCATAGGTGTATCCTGTATTTAAGAATGCACTCGCAGAACGTCGTTTGGCCTCTTGATAGGTGGGCTTAGCTCCATCTTCAAAACCAAATGCAAATGTAGGGTTGGTAAAATCATCATCTACAAACCCTCTTACCTGATAGCCACTGTTAAGCGTCGTTCCCTGATTGAACCGCATCCCTGCTACAATATTGACCATATGCTTTTGAGCAACGAGCTTACCGTAGGTAAGACTGATGTCTCCATCGTAGTTTGTCTGCTTTCCATTCGTCTCATTGTATCTGCCTTGCTTAAGTACATCTGTACCTGCAAATTCGGAGTTGAACGGTGATCTAAACACTTCGGTACGATCCGAAAGTTGGTTGATACCAATTCTTGTTCGAAAACGGAGATCGCTGATAACACGCCAGTCAAACTCAAAATTATTAGTGAAACCTTGAGATGTCGATTGGTCAAGATTATTATTGCTCATATCAAATAAAGGGTTGTATATATTGATATCTTTAAGTGAGAAGGTGCTTATGTCAAGATATTGGAAAGACTCGAGAAGTTTGTTGATACCACCAGATTGATTATACTTTCTATGGTATGGGTTGGCCCTAGCGAAACTAGAGAACGGCACTGTTTCACGGTTGGCAGTGACATGGTCAATGCTTAGTGAATTACTGAACGATATATTGTCTTTTCGATAAATTATCCGGACGTTACCATTGGTTACTGTACGGGAAGAACCCTTCATGACTCCATCTGTATTTCCGTAATTTAAAGAAGCCGAATAACGTAAGTTTTGGTCGCCTCCCTCAGCAAAGATATTATGTCTATGATATAGCGCTGTGCGAAGAGGTTCATTTGCCCAATAGGTGTCTACACCACGGGCCACTTCTTTCATCCGGTTGAAATATTTGGCTTCATTATCTTCGCCTAAAATATTACCGTTGGCATCTAATGAACCATAAAAGAAAGAAAGACGTTCATAATTGAGCTTTTCCTCTGCGTTCATCAGGTTATAATCTGTTAGATCGGCAAAACTGACGGATGAGTTAAGATTGTAAGTCAATCTTAACTGCCCTGGTAGAGGACGTTTGCTTTCTACCACGATGACACCATTGGCGGCTTTAGATCCATAGATCGCTGTTGCTGCTGCATCCTTTAGGATAGTTATGCTCTCAATTCTATCCATACTGAAGTCACTGATAACGGCAAGTGACGATTCAAAACCATCCAGTATAAAAAGAGGTTGATTCGGATTCGTCCCAAATTGCTCAGTAAGACCAACCACACTACTTTTACCTCTTATTTCGATATCGGGAAGACGGTTTGGATCGGAACCAAACAGATTGTTGTCTACAATAGCAAAAGAAGGATCAAGTGTTTTTAAACTCTGTAATATGTTTTGATTGCCAATCATTTTTAATTCTTTGGCAGTATAGGTAGAAGCTGATCCGGAGAAGCTCTCTTTCTTACGTTGATAAATACCTGTAACTACAGCATCTTTGATACTTTCTATTTCGCTTTCTAATGCTATATTAAGCGTATTATCATTGCTAAGCTGGTACTCTACACTTTTCATTCCTATGAAAGAGAAAACTAAAATAGCTGGATCTGAGCCGGTAGCAATGGAGATGCTGTAGTTTCCTTTTTGATCAGTGAGGACACTGTTTTTTTGTCCTTTTAAACGCACAGTCACCCCGCTCAGTGCTTTCTTACTATCCGCTTCAATGACACGACCAGTAACGGTCCTTTGTTGTTGCTCCTCAAGAGCTACGGATAGCCCAGAGATCTCAGCTAGCCGTGTGTTACGCTTTATAAATGAAATCGTCTTGTCCTCTATTTGATAGGTAACAGGCTGGTCTGCAGTTATTTTTTTCAGGAAATCGATAAGATTCATCTGCTTTGCATCCACAGTGACATCAGTGGTAGAAGCCAAGACACTTTTTGTACTGAATACGGTGTATCCAGTTTGTTGACGAATCGTTTCAAGTACAGAACTGAAGGGTATTTTGTTTCCTTTTAAGGTAATTTGTTGGGAATAGCTGGATGCGCTGACAGAAAGCATCCCCACCAAGAGGAAGAATACGGTTATTCTCATCACTCGTAATAAGTAATTTTTATTCATTAATTTTACCATGTATTTGGTTGTACAAAATCTACTGTTAACAATTGGGTTTACATTTAGCCAAATATTTGGGGAAAGGATGGCGGTCCTTTCCCTTTTTATTTGCTCTCCCCATTTTTTGAATTGATATGTTTCTTAGGTCTTTGTCATCTTCATAGCTTTAGTTTAAAAGTTAAGGTTAGTTAGTATATCGTTAAGGTTCGTTTGTTTTTGTCTAATCTATATTTGATATTGTTGGCATCCAAAAGGCGAAGTATGAGGGAAATATTTTGATTTCTGAACGCATCTCCGATTAGCTCACTTTTGGGGATTTGTCCACTATAGATGACCTCGATGTTATACCAGCGTGCCAATTCATCCATGATGGTGGAAAACGCCTTGTTGTCAAAGCTGAATTTTCCAGCTCTCCATGCTAATTCATTTTCCGCATCAATAACTATTTTACGTAATGTGGTTGTGGTATTCAAGGCCTGCTCGTTTGGCTTCAGCTTTATAACAGAACCATTGTTATTTCCGACTTCAAGAGAGCCACTAGCTAAAGTTGTTTTTATCTCTTTATCATAGCTATTGATATTAAAGCGTGTTCCGAGAACGCGAACTTCCTGTTGTCTTGTTTTTACAATGAAAGGTTTCTTCGTGTTTGATGAAAGACTTGGTTTTACAGTCAGTGCTTGCTCATTGATTTCAAAATAAGCTTCACCCTCTAAGTACACCACCCGAGAATCTTCATTGAAGTGATTAGGGTAACGTAACTTACTGTCCGCATTCAGCCATACCCGCGAACCGTCAGATAAAGTGATTTGATACTGTCCTCCTCTCGGAGTGCTTAGCTCAAATAAAGCAGCATTGTCTTCCGATATTTTTTGTCGTAAGCCTAAGCTACTACGATCCGAATAGTTAATACTGTTTTCATTAACGATCAGACCTGTTTTTGTTTTGTCAAGATAAACTTGCTCGCCATTCGCTAATGTCAATGTAGCTCTGTATCCACCGGGGCTAATATCATTGCTTACAATATCAGGCTGTTCAATATCTATTATGTTTGTAGAATTATATTTAATATAAAAATAGGTAGCAAAACCGAGAAGGCAGAGTGTTGCTGCCGAAGCTACATAATACAAAAGTCGTCTGCGTCGATAAGCTGTCTGCGATTGTTGCTCCAGTTTATTCCAAAGCCTTTCCTTGTAAAAGGTATACGATAGAGGAGCCGTTTGTTCATCTTGGTTCTCATGAAATAATACGCTTTCTACTAGTTGCTCTTCTTCTTCGGAGCAACTTCCCTCTTCGTAGCGCTTCATCAGTGCATCTACCTGGTTATATACATTCATAAAAAGATTAGTATTTTTCCTTTATACTGTTAAGTACAGCAAAGAGGCTTGAGGGGTGAGAAAAAAAGCAAAAAACTACAAAAAATTAATCAATAAGCTATTCACATGCTTTCTGACAATCTTTAAAGCGTTTTTTATCTGACTTTTTACCGTTTCTTTAGAAATATTTAGTTTTTCAGCAATTTGTTCGTGGCCCAGTTCTTCAAAACGGCTGGCCTCAAATACTTCTCTCATTTTTCTAGGCATCTCATCAAGCGCCTTTTCCAAATTAGACTGAAGCTCTTTTTCATAAATCTGCTCTTCAATAAGCAGACCTTGTTCTTTCATTTTATTGCCTATACGTTGGATGTAGGTGCTGATAACTTTATTTCTATCTACTTTTTTAAGAATTTGATTTAAAGTAGCGCGGTATAGGAAAGACCTTAATCTACTTTTTATTTCGATCTGTTCTCTATTTGCCCAAAGATGTGTGAATACATCCTGTAATGTATCCTCTACCTCTTCAGGATCAATTTGATGGCGTAAGGAAAAACGCCATAAGGTGTCCCAATGTCGTTGATATATTTCAGCATAGGCGGAGCGACTGTGCTGCGTCTTGATAAGAAGAAAGAGCTCCTCATCATTTAGTTCCGATAATGCTGTTGTTTTCATTGATAACTCTTTTAATACACCTTTTTTATCGCCGAGCAATGGCTAGTAACGGTTTGGAATTGTCGGCTAGGTAAAAGGTTTTTCCTTTCGGCAAATATAAGAATGTTTTCAAATATCGAAATCACATCCATGCTCAATAAACTACAGATATGTATTTTCAGTCGAGAAGCAGTTATTCTGAAAGTATTTCAAATTCTATCCCACTAGGATGGGCACGGATGTTTATCTCTACTCACCTACCTCCTGTAGATGAACTTAATGCTGGAATAGAGTCGGCTGTCACCGAACAGGAACATTGCCGCCCGATATTTCCACTATTTAATAAGGGCTGTGACGACAATGAGAAAAGTTGTGTATTTATTGAAGAAGATGATTTCTACTGGATGGGCTAGATCGATAACGACCTTCTTCGCTTCTTCTTGCCCCATTTTCTATTATACCATATAATAAATCCAGTAATAGGTAGGGATGCTCCAATCAAAGAAGCTATAGAAGCTATTATTTTAGTAGTGAGTCCGCCGATAGTGCCAACGTGAATATCAAAATTGGCTTTATAGATCTTCTGCCCCATCGTATATGCTCCCAAATCGTGGGAACGTCCTGTAATTTTCAATGTCATCTGGTCATAGGCATACCAAGTTGTAAGATCATTGTGCCCAGTAGTAGGATTAATATATAAAACAAACACATCCTCGGCCTCGTGCGGGTAAAGTAGCTTTAATCTAGGCTCGTCCTTATGTTGCCTCCAGATTTCATCATCGGCTCTAACATACGATGCCACTGTGATGGTCGTATCCGAAACACCTGTAACTGGCGCTTCGACCCTATTCTTGCCCCCTGTCACCAACCAATGATAGCTATTGTCAAACCATCTGAAGGTATACACAATACCAGTAACGGTCAGGATAAACGTAAATATAATGGTATAAAAACCAAGGACATTGTGAAGATCAATATTCAAGCGCTTCCAACTGGCACCCCATTTTATCTTAAAGCTTTTGTCTCGCGTAGATTTAGTCCATTTTGCCGGGAACCACCAAATAAGCCCGGTAATAAGCGTTATTAGAAAAATAATACAGTTTGCTCCTACAAAATAACTTCCAAAGGGTCGAGGTAACCAAAAAAAACGATGTCCGGCACGGAGAAAATCATGCAGTTTGGTTACATTATCATCACTGCGGTGATGCAATACTTCTCCGGTATAAGGATTTATAAATAGGTCGTAGAACTTTTGATCAGCGCTGGAAATATAGGTTATTTGCGCACTTCTGCCCTCGCCTCTGTACGTGATACCGTAAAGACCGTTTGCTCCGTCGGATGGAACATCTTTCTGTACGCTAGCGGCATGCTTCAGCAATTCGGAGGGTTGTAGTTGCGCACGCTCTTCCTTTATGACAGATTGCCCTGGCGT
>JBEBQJ010000179.1:0-9598 GCA_040395455.1 Sphingobacterium yanglingense
TAGCTATGTTAAGTCTAACTTAAGCAGCTAAGGCGTAGTTTTCTTCGCCAGTTAAAATTGTGAAAGTTCAGATTAAAGTGCTAGACTTACAATGCACTGCATGCTTACATAACCATCGCTACCCTGTCAATTCCGGTCGACCCCATAGTTATGTACTGCAAATTTACATATATTATCCGAATCTACCGCAGGATATCCCTTAAATAATTACCTATTGCAAACAATTTTGAGTATATTGTGTTGTAATATTCGTTAGTTAGTCATTAAATGTAATAGAAATATGCCATTAAACAGCCAAAAGGATGCTGCCACTGAGAGCAAGCAAGAGACTTCGAAAGAACCGGTAAAGACAGTTAGCACAGCGAAATCTACAACGCCTAGTAAAGCGCCTGCTAAAACTGCGGCTGCAACAAAAAGCCCGACAACAGCAAAACCTGCACCCGTCAAGCCAACTGTAGCCAAAAGCGCTTCAAATACAACGGCAACAAAAGCACCAGCAGCTAAGAGTGCTGTAGCGGCAACCAAATCAACCCCAGTAAAAAAAGCACCAGTAAAATCTGCTAGTGCGACGGCGACAGCACCAGTAGCTAAAAGTACAACTACTGTAGCCAAACCGGCACCTGTAAAGGCAGCTCCAGCGGCAAAGACTGCTGCGAGTACAACTAAATCACCTGTAGTTAAGACAACAGCAGTAAAAAGCACAACTCCTGCTAAAGCCACGGCTATAAAAAGCGATACAACTAAAACCGTAAAAGCGAGCACCCCTGCTAAAAAAGCAACTGCCAAAGTAGCTAGCAAGTCTGAAAACAATATAGAAACAGCCAAAGTAGCGGCTGCAACCAAGACAGCGAAAGTAGAAGTAGTAAAAACAGAAGAAAAATCGAAAAAAGATATGAAAAAGAAGGAAGCTAAAGTAGAGGTCGATAAAAAAGACAAGAAAAAAGTTGCTGAAAAGGCAAAAGATAAAAAGTCTACGGTAAAAGACACTAAAAAAGATAAAAAATCGGAATCTAAGTCCAAAGCAAAGGCTAAAAAAGCGACGAAGAAAGACAGTAATAAAAAAGACAAAAAGAAACAAGAAGCATTGACCAAACTAAAAGCTGTCATTAAAAACTTTTACGAAAAAGTAATGACAGACAAGAAGAAGTCAAAGAAGAAGAAAAAGTAAACGCGAAAAGTTCCAAATAGGACTTATGCAAAGTATATATAGCCGCTTGGTAAATGCCAAGCGGCATTTTTACATCTACAAACTCTTATAAGAGGTGCTCCAATGAATCTAGAAGAACTACTGCATTTTCGTCGTTCGGTACGAGTATATGACAACAATCAGCCCCTGGATACAGAAAAAGTGAGACACTGTTTAGAGCTGGCCACACTGGCTCCCAACAGTTCCAATATGCAGCTTTGGGAATTCTATCATATCACAGACCCCGCGTTAATGCAAAAAATATCCCGTGCCTGTCAAGACCAGTCAGCAACGTCCACAGCCAATCAAATCGTTGTTTTTGTAACCCGACAGGATTTACACCGCAAACGCGCCAAGTATGTACTGGATTTTGAAATAGGCAATATCCAAAGAAATAGCCCCGAGGAACGTCAAGCTAAACGCATTAAAGACCGGCAAATCTATTATGGAACCATAATGCCTTTATTGTACATGCGTTTTTTTGGACTTCTTGGATTGTTCAGAAAGCTATTGACAACAACAATCGGATTATTCCGGTCCATAACTCGCCAAGTATCAGAGAGCGATGCGCGCGTTGTCGTACACAAATCTTGTGCCCTCGCGGCACAGACCTTCATGATAGCTATGGCCAACGAGTCGTACGACACCTGTCCGCTAGAAGGCTTTGACAGTCGGATGTTAAGAAAGGCTTTACAGCTACCAAGAGGAGCAGAGATAAATATGGTTATTTCTTGCGGTATCAGAAAAGGAAACGAAGGCATATGGGGCGAGCGGTGCAGAGTTCCTTTCGAACAGGTATACAGAGAGCGAGCATCATCTTAATCAAAAAAAGGTATCCTTTTCGGGACACCTTTTTTTGTATTCTTTTATATCATCCACTTGAAGAGACTAGCTCCCCAAGAAAATCCAGCTCCGAAGGCTGTCAACATCACCAAATCACCCGTTTTAATCTGTTTTAGATTCTGCCATATACACAATGGAATAGTAGCAGCAATAGTATTACCTAGGTATTCAATATTACTTAAAGCGCGGCCTTCAGGAATATCCAACGCACGACCTACAGCATCGATGATACGTTGATTTGCTTGATGGGGGATAAGCCAGTTAATATCATCTATAGTAAGACCATTCCTATCCATCACCTGAAAGCAGGCATCACTCATAGATTGCACCGCATGTTTGAATACCGTCTTGCCATCCTGCTTCAAGAAACGCTTGTCCGCTACAGCGTCCAACGCATCCATTGGATAGAGCGACCCACCGCCTTCAATATTTAGGAAAGAGCGCCCCGAACCATTACTACGTAAATAGGCATCCATAATCCCGCCTTCGGTAGAAGGCTCCAACCACACTACACCAGCACCATCACCAAAAAGAATATTAGTCGAACGGTCCTTTATATCAACATAAGTACTGATATTATCGGCCCCTACCACCAAAACATTTTTATAGCGGCGTGTCTCTATTAGAGAGGCCCCCAAGTCTAACGCATACAGAAACCCCGAACAAGCAGCGTTCATATCAAAAGCCCACACATTGTCTAGCCCTAGCTTATCTGCTATAATATTAGCAGTAGCGGGCATAGGCATGTCTGGAGTAGATGTCGCCACAAGCAAAGCATCTATATCACGAAGATTCTTATTGTATTTAACGGCCAAATCCTCAATAGCTCTTACCGCCATATCTGAAGTCGCTAAATCCTCTTCCAGAATCCTTCTTTCTTTAATTCCAGTACGTTTAATAATCCATTCGTCCGAAGTATCGCAGATTTTTTCTAAATCAGAATTAGAACGGGTATTCTCGGGTATATAACCACCAATACCAGTTATCGCTGCATAAAGTCTATTCGGTACACCTACACTCATAAAAAAACAGTAATCACATCAATGCTTCTCAGCAGTCCAACAAATTATTTTGTTATATCACTTAATGGGTTTATTACAGTCACTACATCATTAAGAAGGCGTAAAAATAGACTTTTATTCCACAGTAGAAGAAAATAACACATGATTTTGACAATTAGTTTACCTAAAAACAATCTATTTAGAATGATTCTACTAATAGAACTTACTATAATACCGAGCGGTTTACAGCTCTCCAAATTTTATTCTAAACACAGGCCTTTGCCAAGAATTTAAAATCGTTTCACGAATTTTACAATACCCCTTGTAAAACACTTACAAATGCTTTATTTTTGGTTTCCTTTTCGGGATGTAGCGTAGCCCGGTATCGCGCCAGCATGGGGTGCTGGAGGTCGTCGGTTCAAATCCGGCCATCCCGACCAATAAAGAAAAACCTTCTGTCTGAGATAGAAGGTTTTTGAATTTAAGCCCAAAAACTGCAGCCTCACAAACCAATAAATACAGCGGATTATAAATCGAGCAAACGCGAATTGTAAATACGCAAAGCATGTTTACGATTTGTTAATTACCTTGGCTCCGTGAAACAGTTTTTCATACTATTAGCCCTCTTTATAAGCTTCAGCATCGGACTAATGAACTTAATCTTCCGAAAAAAATGAAACACTCTTTGATTATTTTTTTAACTGTTATCCTCTTTTATTCCTGCACCAGCAAAGCAGGAGGACAGGCTGCCACGAATAACCAAGATTCTACAACACAAGAGACTGCTGCTATCACCCAGAGCACCCATTCCTTTTACGACTGGTGCTTTAAAAACGACTTCCCGTATTACGAAGTTGTCCGTGGCCAGAATGGCAAGTGTAAGCTTGATACCTCGGCATACTTCGCAAAATTCAGAGCGCTAGGCACCCTATCCGAGCTATTTATAGCAAAAGAAAAAGAACGCGTCAAGGGCTGTGCACAATTTATGGCAACAGTAGATTATGCCACCTACGAAGCCGCCGACGCCTATGAGTTTGACAGCCAGTGTGCAGATTTCTATTATATGTATTGGATAAAGAGCCAAGAGATTCCCGATAGCTTTAGCATTAAAAACGTTATACAAAACGGTCCTAAAGATGCTTCTGCCGATGTATATGTAAAATATGGAGGTCCTGACGAGTATCTCACAACAGTTCGTTTGAAGAAGGAGCAAGGCGCTTGGAAAATAACCGAAATCACTTCCAAAACTCAAGACAACGACGAGCCCGCATCCGTGGCAAGCAAGACATTGATAGAAGATTTTATCCCGGCAGGGTGGAAGACTATCTTACACGAGAGCGGCGACCTCAATAATGACGGTATCGACGACCACGCTATTGTTATAGAAAATACCATTCCAGAAAACATTAAGTTAAATGATAGGCTAGGACAAGACACGCTCAATTTAAACCCCAGAGCGATAATGGTATTCTTTAAGGAAAAAAATGGGTACACACTTGTCGAACAAAATGACAACGGCTTTATCCCAACAGAAAATGACGAAGAATCCACCTGTCTTGCAGACCCATTGATGACCGAAGGTGGGATTAGCATCCAAAAAGGAGTGTTAACCATTAGTTTTCAATATTGGCTCAGCTGCGGTTCATGGTCTGTAAATAATGCTGATTACAAATTCCGCTATCAGGACCGAGAAATGAAACTAATAGGCTTCGACCACTCCGAGTTTCACCGTGCCTCTGGCGAGCAGAGTAGCACCAGCATCAATCTTTCTACAGGACGTATGGAACATATCACAGGTGAAAACATGTTTGACGACAATACATCCAAACCGAAAAAGACTAAAAGTAAATGGCAGGGAACCAAGCATTACACATTGGGCACATGCGACAAGGAAACCTATTTCGAACTATTAGATATTAAATAAATAGCCAAACCATTAATAGACTACGCGACTTTTGATATTATGCTTCGTCAGCGAATGCTGCAAGTCCGCAATATAAAGCCCTATCCCATCTTTTGTATCCGCCTTCAACCTCATTTGACTGGCAAACATGTATTTGCGCGACGATTGTCCGTTTCTTAGATGAACCTGAAAGCGTCCTAGGTATCCACGTTGTCGCGCAGCCTCTTCGACAAAAAACACAACCTCCTGTATATCGAATACCTCATACCGTTTAGGCCACAGACCATTTATTTTGAGTCGTTTATTTTCCAGCACAAAAGGTTTGGGATTGATACCAATTTTGGCTAGTATCCACGTTACACCACGAAGGCCAACTGCCATAGCCAGTACAATCCAAATAAACCAGTTGTTCGTAGTTTTAAATTCAGTCTTGGCTGTAACCACCTCTTTTCCTTTCACAGCCGTCATTTCGCCCGCCCTTACCAAATCCCGTATAGCATCCGTGCGGATATCTTCGGTCAAAAGCTTGCTTACAGCAGTCTGGCTCGATATCCTATAGATAGTCCTACCAAGTCCTTGAGTATTGCCCAGTTGGTCAAAATAGAAATAGTCGTTCCCGTTTTTCCATACCGAACCAAACTTATAATGCACTGGACCTACTTTCTGCCAGGCCGCAGGGTCTACAGGCTCGTCCAGTTCGTAGATATGGGTAGAGCGGGACCTAAGCCCTGGGTTGCGACGACCTCCCCAGCTTTCGCTCGTCTGGGCAAATAGGATACGCTTTCCATCTGAGAAAATCAGCGGCTCAATCTCCCTAAAATTGCCACCTAGGAAAGGATTATTCTCCAAACGTTCTACTTTCTTCGTGACCGTATCGTAATAGAAAATTCCAGACTCACTTAAAAAGAACGCATGATAGACATGCCCACCATGCAAAGAGAGTTCTTTATAGGGAGCATACTGCTTATCAAAAGCTAGCTCATTTACGTACACCATCCCTTCTAAAGGATTGACAAGATAGTTCTCTTGATTTTGCGCATCAAACGCCAGAGCATGTAGCTCAGCATTCGACGCTAAAGGCAACATCTCATTCTTATAGTACACGTGTGTATCGTCCGCAAGATAGACATAGCTATAACGTATATCCCCATCGTTATGTAGCACTGGAATCTGTTGCAGCGATTTTGGGTCAGCTTCAGGCAGCAAAACACCTTGATAATACACCAGCTTACCATTTGTGGCCGTACGAGCTTGTAACAAAGGGCTATAGTTACTGCTACCATCATCAAGGACACGTAAAGGATAGATGTCCCTTTGCGGCTTATCTCTTAACCCCGCCCCGTAGAGTATCTTCTGTACGATAAACCCAAACCCAGACATACCTTCGTTTGGCACACTCATCGGAGCACAATAACAAGTCATCTTCCCATCGCTAAAATAGCCTTCACCGAGTCCCTTAGCCGTATTAGGGTTAAAGCCCTCGACAATCAAATTGCCACAGTAAGCATGGTTTTTATCCACCGCAAATTGCCTGTTAAAGATATTATCATCTATCTCCCTAAAGCTATCCACATCAGCCTCTTTAATCAGGTAGTAACCACTACTTGGCACTACAGCATAAATTTGATTTCTATACTTGGTAAACACACCATTTATTTCCTGTCCTTCGCGATACAGGTTACTCAGGTCAGGCCCTCCGCCAAACTCGCCAATCATAAGCAAAATAGCAGCAGACAATAGAACAAAAAAGCATACACCACCCGCTACAATTAATCCTTTAAACCCATTCTTATCCATATGCTTATGCTTTATTATCTCAGATTAATATTCAACTTAAAAAAACCAATTCGTGCGTCTTTACTATCAGAAAAGAACGTATTTCTAAAATAGAGTTCGTTGTTGTTTTTCCAAAAGACATCTTTCAAATTGCACAAGTCAAATCCCTCTTTTGTAAGATGAAGAGGAACCTCCATATAGAACTTATAATCTTTGTCAACCTTACGTTGAATGAAATAACTCGAACATTCCTGCCCTGGAAAATAGCCATTCAGCCGCAGTTGTTTATCGGGCGAATATACGATATATGCAGGATTGCCAACCTTTTCTGCTCCCATTAACCCCGTTCTCAAATCAATCGAAAAATCTGAAGAATGCCCACCTTCGAAAAGCAGAATATCTTCCGTAGGATAGTACCGATAGAAACCTATAAATGCAAACTCCATGTTACCAAATACACTTGCGGTATCTCCTCGAGTCGAACGAAAGGAATACAAACTTTCACCATCAGTTAGCGTATCCATCTCCAATTTACCACTTTCCAAATTGCCCGCACCAAATACAACCCGTCCCCTTAAGCGCTTTTTAGCTTGCTTAAAGTCCTCTATATAAGGAAGCGAATCTGTCTTTTGTATTGAACTGGCTTTAGCATCGAAAAAATCGATAGAATCTATCTTATAAACACTTAGGGTATCGTTTCTAAACAAAAGATGCTCTACAGGAACTTTTTCCTTAGCTATACTATCAGCCAGTTCCTCCAGTTTTGCTTGCTTCACTACAGCTTTCTGTTGGCATCCCACCAACATCGTGGACAAGAATATAAAAATCAACTGCTTCATAGGGCTAAATCGTAGTTTCGTATCATTTCAATGGATGTAAAATTAAAGTAAAAAGCATCCGGCTCCTAGCTTATTTACGATTCGCTATCCTTAGTTTACAATATGTGGCGGATTGTAAAGCAATTCTGCGAATCGTAAACAGATAAAATAATTGAAATTCACTTTTGACATATTTGCGCTAAAGCGATTAAAACACAAACAGCTTAAAAAAGGAGAAACAAGAAATGAATTCGTTACCACCCTTGGCGCATATTCAATTTAGGGCACTAAACAGCCGAAACTACCGATGGGCCATCGTATTGATTATTGCAGCTATCATCATACCAGCGGCAGTCTTTATGGCTATTGTAATACATTATAACTTGACAAACCTGAGCCGAGGGCAAGTTATTTCAAGCTTAGCGGTAGGAGGGATTATCTCCTTTTTTATCGTAGCCTTTATTTTTTCCAAGTTCCTTGCCGAAAGCTTTACCATGACCTTCTATCACGACTATATGGAAGTACAGTCTGCGAAGAAGAAGGTACAGTTCAGTCTTACGAAGATGGATAGTTTTGAAATATGGAACAATTCCGATTACTCCAAGCTCATAGTTCGATATGACAATAGAGAGATAAAATACCACGTTGGCTTTGCCAACCTCATTAAAACCGTCTCTATTTTAGAAGCCGAAGATGCCCTAGATATCGCTTTCAGTCCACAGCGCGGCTTTACGAAACATATTGTAAATCAAAAAGGAATTAATAAGATTACCTATACAGCCAATACCTAGCTGCATCCCTTATACGTTCTCTGAAAGCCGGCTAAATAAAAATATTAGAAAATCACGTTTCAAAATGTCGTTTATTTGAAATAATATTTGACAGAAAAACATGAATATAAAACTATTTTATGCTTTAGCCGCACTTTCGTTAAGTGCAGCATGCCAACAACACACTTCTTCTTCTACGGCAACGGCAGCCAAAGACACACTAGTAAAGAACGACACGGCGCAAAAGACAGCCCTTATAGCCTCAGAGACACTTCAAGCTAACGTAAAAATCGATTGTACGGACAAAGGAGGGGATATGGAAAATGGCTTTCTACAAGAATGCGTGTTTCACACCGCCGATTTGAATGAAGCGTACAGGCTTTACCGCACGCGCAATGCCGACAACGACGATGGCAAATATCTAGAGCAAGAACTACCTAAAACCGATACGACCAAAATCCACGAAGAGTCCCAAATAACAGTGAAATATACGTATAGCAGTATAAAATCACTAACCATAGATTTATTATTTCCAGGAGGGGAGACCAGTATTACACTAACCAAAGACGAGGCGACAATCAAGATTAGTACACTACATTCGCCAGACTAAATAGTCTTTGCAACGGATTGTAAACTACAAAAAGCGTATCGTAAAAGGGTAACAGCTTTCCCATTCTTATTGCATTACTTTGAAAGATAAATCAAACTATTAATGGGAAATTCCAAAATATCTAAGACAAGAAAAACACTATTGATTTTAGGCTCAGTATTCGGCATACTTGTCATCTTTCTTATCGTTGCACACAATATTTATGTCAAGCAGAACGAGACACTTTTATACAAGATTCAGCAGCATCTAACCTATAGTAAAGACGATTGGAAAAATTATGAAACCAATCAAAAGATACTAGCAGCCCATGCTGCAGAGGAGTCTGTGATAACAGAAGTCTTAGCGGCGCCCGACAAGTACGATTTATATCCTGTAGACATAGACAGAGTACCCAAAGAGTTTAAACAAGAAGAGCTTGAAAAAATAAGGAAAGCCAACTTTGAAGCACTTGCCGCTGTAAAAAATGGACCTGACAACGAAGACGCCCAAGCGGCATTAATACGTTTTGTTGGCGATAGGCTGACCGAAGCTATCATCCATCAAAAGTTAAACGTCAAAGTGGGCACTTGCTATGAGAACCCAGAGAAAGACGATAATTTTCAGTGTGTAAGCTGCATGGTTTTACTATACCACAGAGATAAAAAACAGTGGGTAGAAGCTCCTAATGGCGACAACTTCATGAGAAATGCCT
>JBEBQJ010000180.1:0-9565 GCA_040395455.1 Sphingobacterium yanglingense
AATCATCGAAGTAAACAAAATAAAGTATACAGATGGATCAGCTTTAACTTCTGATACAGCGTTATCGTCCAAAGAGATCGTCTACAATACAATTCAGACCCCAAAGGGAGGTCAATATCAAATTGTCCTGTCGGATGGCTCCAAAGTGTGGCTTAACGCTGCATCTTCCATAGTTTATCCAAACCGATTTACCGATAAGGAAAGAAAGGTCTATCTAACGGGCGAAGCTTACTTTGAAGTAAGTCATAAAGATGCCTCGTTTATTGTCAGCACGGGCGATCAAGAAGTAAAAGTTTTAGGCACTCATTTTAACATCAATAGTTATAAGGATGAAGAGTATATCAAGACGAGCTTAGCTGAAGGAAGTGTAAGAGTTACGACTACCTTACCCTCTTCTAAAAAAATGGCGACAATAAATACAGTTCTTCTAGCTCCTGGCGAGCAAAGTATTTACAATAAAAATAAGCAGACACTCGAAGTAACTTCTGTAGATCCAAGTTTTGCCAGCGCATGGAAAGATGGATATATCGTGTTGAAAGGACAGAATGTCGTATCAACCATGAGACAGATTGCACGATGGTATAATGTCGAAGTGGCGTATGAAATCAATGCACCCCTTGATCTGAAAATAGGCGGTACGATCTCACGTAATACAAAGCTATCTGCGGTATTAAAGGCTATGGAAACTACTGGTAAGATCAAATTCCAGCTAGAAGGAAACAAAGTCACTGTACAAAGTAAACTTAACTAACCCCTACCTATATGAAAAGAAAGAAGCCTACCTGATCGGGTACAATATGCATAATTGTACTAAAAAGTCAGAAACACAGCCTGCGTTTCTGAACACATGGATTATCATTGGAAATTATAGCAAACAATAAAACTAACCGTATTAAATGTATAAAAAAAACACTATTATAAATAATGTTTTATACTCCTCTGTAAGAAAAATATTCTTAATTATGAGACTCATTATTATTTTATTAACAACAGGCTTTGTACACACCTTTGCTAGTAGCCATGCACAGATGCTTAGCATCAGAAAGCAAAACGCTTCATTAGAGTGGATCTTTAATGAAATAAAAAAACAAAAAGGTATCGATTTTATCTACGATGAAGCCTTGATTTCCGATTTGATGAAAATGAATATCAATGTCCGGGATGCTTCTTTAATATCTGTATTGGACAAATGTCTAGAAGGCAAGGATCTAAACTATACGATTACGGATAATATTGTGATCATCAAAGAAAAAAAGCCGTCTTCTCTTTTTGATAGAAACCAGAAAGATATTCTTGGTAAAGTCGTAGATGAGGATGGTACCCCGATAGTCGGTGCAACAATCCGTTCCGAAATATCCAAACAATTTACTCAAACAGATGAAAATGGTGAATTTAGGCTTTCAAAAATAAACGAAAACACGAGAATAAAGATAACCTACGTCGGTTTTCTCGCAAAGGAGATTTTGGTCAAGGATATGACATCCAGAATGACTATCGTATTGGAAAGAACAGAAAATAATCTTTCCGAAGTATTGATTTCTACGGGCTATCAAGTTTTATCTCAAAGAGAGTTGGCCAGTGCTGTTACACAGGTAAAGATGAAGGATATTGAACTAGGATCAAAGTACTCGGTAGACCAAATGTTGGCAGGCAAAGTCCCTGGACTCATGTCGCTTCAGACTTCTGGTGAACCCGGAGCCACTCCCAAGATCAGGATAAGGGGTACATCATCTATTATTGGAGGTAGTGCGCCGCTTTGGGTATTAGATGATATTATTCTAGAGGATCCTGTAAATGTAGACCTATCCAATCTCAATAGTCCAGATGCCAACTACCTGATAGGCAATGCTATTGCTGGAATAAATGCCAGAGATATCGAAACTGTCACTGTACTCAAAGATGCTTCTGCTACTGCTATTTACGGCTCTAGAGCAGCTAATGGAGTAATTGTCGTAACAACAAAAAAAGGGCGGATAGGCAAGCCGCAAATTAACTATTCCGGAAGTGCAAGTATGAATCAACGTTTGTCCTATGGCGATCTGAACCTCATGAATGCAGGAGAGAGAATCCAACTATCGCAAGAAATTGTAGACCAAAATGTCAAATTTGGTCGTGTACCAAGACGTTTGGGTTACGAAGGACTTTATCTGGACTATTTGGACAAAACACTGTCTTATGACGAATTTCGTAATAGTGTTAAAGAAATGGCAGATCGGAATACAGATTGGTACGATCTATTATTTCGAAATTCCTTCACAACTAATCAATCTATCAACGTAAGCGGCGGAGCAGATCGTACAACTTATTACGCTTCTGTAGGATATTCTAATGTGCAGGGAGCAGCCACAGGCAGTAATCAGAAACGATATTCTGGAATGGTAAAGATAAATAGTTGGAAAAATGACCGCTTTTTTATTGGATTCCAATTAAATGCTTCTAATGCAATCGGAAGAGGCTTCCATAGTTCGGTAAATCCCAACAAATATGCCTATGAGACGGCACGTACCATACCTGCCTACGATAATAATGGTGCGCTCTTCTATTACCTAACACAACAAAGGGCTGAAGAGTTTTCCGGCAAAACGGCTCCAAAAGAAGACATGCTTTATAATATTATCAATGAAATGGCATTGACAGGTGCGTCTAGCAATAGTACCAATATCACAGCACAGCTGAATCTTGAATATCGGTTTAAAAACGGTTTGAAATACCGATTGTTAGGAGGGATGGATCAAGGTATTGCTAATTCGTCCTCTTGGGCAGAAGAGCGCTCTAATTATGTATCCACGATTAGATTATGGAATCCGGACAAATTAATACAAGGGACACCTGAATTTGAGGCATCCCCGATTCCTTGGGGTGGGATTTTCTCTGAAGACAACCAAAGAAAAGCCTCTTATACGTTGCGGAATGGCTTGGAGTACAACCATCTTTTGGGAAAAGACCATCTCATAAATGCGATGGCCGCTCAAGAAATCCGAAGTCTTAAATACAAGGGGCTTAATGGTACTTACTACGGTTGGCAGCCTGAACGAGGAAACACAATATCACCTGTGGCGACAGAGGCCTACACGGCGATGATCAATTCCCTACGTCCGGTTATCACAGATAATGTCGTCAATAATCTTTCCTATTTAGGTACGTTAACATATACCTACAAAGATAAAATCACTTTCAATGGGAATATTCGTGCTGATGGATCCAATAACTTTGGTGACAACCCCAAATATAGATTCTTACCGATCTGGTCTGTAGCTGGGAAGTACACTCTTTCCAATGAAAAAATTTTAAAATATTCTCCAAGTGTGTCGTATTTAGCATTACGCGGATCGTTCGGTATACAGGGAAATATTGATAAATCAACCTCGCCAGACTTGATTATACGTGTTGGGGCAAGAGACCCATCCACGGGTATGAACGAATCATACATCAAGTACTTAGCTAATCCAGATCTGCGTTGGGAAAAAACAAAATCGTTTAACCTAGGCCTCGATTTTGCCTTTTTAGGTCCTAAGGAAGAAAATGCTCTCGATATAATTTCAGGAACTATAGATGTCTACCGTAAAAAAGGTACGGATATCATCGTGAATAGACGGGTGTCCCAGATCATCGGAATGGATATGGTAAAAGTAAATGGCGGTAGAGTAAATAATTCAGGCGTAGAGGGTAGCTTACGGATTGTACCTTATCAGAATAAAGACCTCTCGATCACTTTGGGACTGGTCGCATCTTACAACAAAAATGTCCTCGTAGAAGCAAACAAAGAAATAAATATTTCCTATCAGGACAAGATTGCTGGCAATGCATTGATTGAAGGGCAACCGATCGGCTCATTTTATTCCTATAGATTTGCCGGATTGAATGAAAAATCCGGTTTCCCAATGTTTTATAACAATAAAGGAGAAAGACGTTATGAGCTATATCCAGACGAACTCAGTTTGGTGTACACTGGTGTAAATCAGCCTAAACTATCTGGAGGATTAGATCTTTCCTTGCGTTACAAAAATTGGTATATGAATGTTGCGTTCCAGTATGCCAAAGGAGGAGTAGATCGGCTACCTAACTTTTATCGGACCAACTACTACGCTGTTTTTGATGCGCTAGCAAATACCTCGAAAGAACTGAATAACCGTTGGAAGAAACCTGGTGATGAGGCTTACACTAATATACCTGTTCTATATGATGCAGATGCTTATAGTGCTGCTGTAAAAGAACTCAATGTGCCGATTCAGGTGGTAACCAGCGAAAACCCACTCAATATGTACGACCGAAGCGATCTACGGACGGCAAAAACCGATAATTTAAGATTAAGGAATATCAATATTCAATATTTGGCTAAGAAAAATATATTGAAGCGTATAGGTACGGAATCGCTGAGTTTCAACTTCCAGGTAGAAAATCTCTTTTTATTTGCCAACAAAGCTTGGGGTGGGCGTGATCCTGAAAGTGGAGGATCCAATACCCCTCTTCCCAAAGTATACACCTTTGGTATAAATGCTGGATTTTAGAATTTTTAAAATTTGAAAAAATATGAAGATTATTTTTAATAATTTAATAAGTGTGTTTTTAGTTCTGGGAATTTCTTCCTGTAGTAAATTTCTAGAGCAGTCATCTCAGGATTTAATTCGGCCTGTTACAATCGAACATTACAAGGAGCTTTTGCAAGGTGAAGCCTATTTTAAAGATCTATACAAAAATGGATGGTTCATCGATATGATGACCGATGATATTAATGCCTTGGATCTAGGATTTCCAACGACCAACACGAATATCAAGGAAGAATTTGTGAAATTTGCCTATCAATGGGGGGCTGATTTAGAAGATCCTACTGGTACGTTCACAGATAAATTATTCCAACACTTATATAAGAATATTTTAATAGCTAATACCTGTCTTGAAAATTCTGATGAGGCGTCAGGTACTGAATCACAACGGCAGTTGTTAAAGGGACAGGCTTATTTCACTAGAGCTTATGCCTATTTTGTATTGGTAAACCTTTACGCACAAGCCTATAACGAATCGACGGCGACAGATTTGGGAGTACCTATCATATCGAATACTACCCCCAGTTTAAAAGGGTATCGCCGCGGTACGATAAAAGAAGTCTGGGATTTAATTTCTAGCGATATTCAGCTCGCCTTAGATGCATTGGATGGTCAACAGATAGTAAGTTTTTATGAAATTAATCATAAAGCTGCATTACTATTGGCTACACGGATTTCACTATTTAAAGGAGACTTTGAAAAAACGATCTCCTATGGTGAGAAGTTTATGGAATCTCACCCCGTCCTAAAAGATATTTCAAAGACTTCCTTTACATTAAGCCGTACCGCCTCTACAAAAGACGGTAAAGTATTCTTGTATGCAGTTGAAAATCCTGAGGTTCTGTTTACTTTCGGGCGCTTGCCTTCAGCAATGCTGGCAGAAGGTTCTTATCTCTATTACTCGAATGATGCCGTCGGTATGGCTGAGCGGACATTTGCCGTTTCTGCTGATGTTCCTTTGGCGTTGATCGATCTGTACGAAAAGGGAGATAAGAGAAAAAGTCTTTGGTTTGTCCAACCTTCTGGAGCAATTGGTCAATCTCTTACTCGTCCTTACTATTCGCCCATGAAAGTAAGCTATTATGATTTGTGCCGTACATCACAATACATGAGAAATGCTGAAGTCTATTTAAATCTAGCTGAAGCCTATGCTAGACAAGAGAACCCAGATGAAACCAAAGCTCTACAGTTATTAAATGAAGTGCGACGGCATCGAATTGAAAATTACAAAGACATATCCGTAGGAAATTTTACCGATCAACAGAGTCTCGTAAATTTCATTTGGCAGGAAAGACGACGGGAAATGTGTTTTGAAGAATTCCATCGATGGTGGGATTTAAGGCGGACAGGGCAACCTCCGTTAGAACATACCTTTGGTTCCAATAAATATAAACTTGAGAAGAAGGATCCAGCATATATTTTGAACTTCCCAAAAAACGAACGGGATTTCAATCAGGAACTTGTTCCTAATTATCGGCCGGACAGACCTAATAATTGATTTATTATTGATAAAAATGAAAAATATACTAATTTACATGACGAGTTGCACGTTATTATTGCTGTCTTCTTGTCACAAGGAGGATAACTTTACTGAGACAGTGGAGGTGTTTTCTCGTCCGGAACCATCTGGTGACACACCTGTCGGCCTCAAGATAAAAGAGATGTATGAGCGTTATAACGTCCTGTTTAAACCAGTCTTTGATACAGCTGAATATACGTGGGATTGGAGTAAAAGTGTTGCCCAGACCAAACCCAACGAGACAGGTTTAAGGTATACCCCTGCAAAGATCGATTACGTGATACCGGTTATCGATTCGGTAAAAAGTTGGGTCTTTGAAAGTTTTCCATATGAATTCTCAAAAGCACATATGCCTCTAAACATACTCCTCACCGATACATTAGGGAATAAGTTTGCCGGTGTACCTATGATATATAGAATGTATGAGGGGAATGTGGCATCAAATTACATCCTATTGAGCTACGTCTCCGAACGGTTTAACACCGAAAAAAATAAACGTACCCTAAGAGAATGCTGGTTGTCCCTTTTTGTAGAAAAAATGATGGTATCTTTTCCTACGCCGTATGCATTTGCAGCGGTAAATACCAGCGGATATGCCAAGGTTATCATGACCAACGCAGAAGATGTCATGGTGAACTACGCCATGCTTAAAAAAGCCAGGACAAAACAGATCGCCGGAACGGCGACAGCTTCATGGGGAAAAGTAACGTTACAACAAGACTTCGGCGACTTCGTTGCTTTTATCGTTTTTACCCCCGAAGCGGAAAAACAATTGATATATGCTAAAAATTCCGATATAAAGAAAAAAGCTGATCTTGTTAAAACATATTTTAAAACCAATTTCGGCATTACGCTCCCTTATCGTCCAATATAACAGTATGAAATGAGACTAAGAAAGATATGGATTGCTATAACCCTGCCTTATGTGAGAAATGGAGTCTACAACATCCTTTGAAAAGCGAATGAAATGGACATCGCATTAAAGAAAAAACTTGGATTTTTGAACTAAAACTAAAAAAAACATGAAATATTTTGCAATAATCGCTTTGTTTCTTGCCGTTTTCGTAAACGACCTTACTGCGCAGCAATCTACTGAAAAAATAACCATAGATGGATACTATACATCACCGCCAAAGGAAGATGAAACTTTATATCTTTATCTAATGACCGGCCCGAAAACCAAGGTCAAAGTCGACTCAACAACGCTAAAAGATAAACACTTTTCGTTTGTGTTGGATAACAGGAAGCCTGACAAATATTTATTAGAAAACACGCTCAAACAATCTCTTACGGTTTATCTAGATTACGGTTCGACACATATAGCAATTGATTCGACCCTTTCAAAGGCCAAAATAACAGGCAATAATCTAGATACACTGATTAAAACATATAATGGGGCCAACCAGATTGTGGCTTTTGCCCAACTAGGATATGCATTTTCGGCAAAAAAATATAAGAATGAGGGAATAGAAGTCCCAGACTCCATAAAAAGTCAGTTTACCGAAACTTATAAAAAACTGCTAGATAACAAAAAGGACATAACTCATAAACTAGGGAGCCGAAATGATTTAGTAGCGGCGTATGTCCTGTCAAATGGAGGGGACCGGGAATTTACGACAAAACAACTCAATGATTTTTATACTAAGATGTCATCCTCAATAAAAGAGACCACTTTTGTGTTTGAGTTTAAAAAACTATTGGATAAACTGAATAACCTAGAGGTGGGGGTAAAAGCTCCAGATTTTAATGAACCTGATACACATGACAAGAACATTCAGTTGTCCGAGTTTATAAAAGGAAACAAATTGACACTGGTCGATTTTTGGGCATCCTGGTGTGGCCCTTGTCGAGCCGAAAATCCAAATGTGCTGCAACTCTACAAGGAATATCAAGATAAAGGTTTTGCTATTATCGGGGTTTCAATAGATAAAAAGAAAGAAGATTGGTTAAAGGCTATTGAAGACGACCAATTGATATGGAAGAATGTCATGGTACAAACTAATAACGAAAGTAATGCGGCAGATCTATATAATATAACGGCTGTGCCGACAACTATACTTATTGATAGTCAAGGGAATATCTGCGCTAAAAATCTAAGGGGGGAAGAGTTAAGAAACAAAGTTGCGGAAATCTGTGATTGAAATCATCCGATTTTACAATAAACCATCTATATCAGTCCATCAGAAGGATGGACTGATATAATGATTCCTAAATCAACCTTTTTTGTATACGAATTATTATTCATCAGTCGGATTGCTAGCGTAGAATCCTACACCAATTGACTCAAATATTTGCGGTAAGTAGCAGGACTCATGCCGCCTCCATGCTTTTTGAAATATTTCCCAAATGTGCTCTGATCAGTAAAGCAAAGACTGTCGGCGATATCTGCAATAATTGCATTACGCTGCTGTAAGTATATTTTAGCTTCTAAGATGACTTGTTTTTTGATCCAATCGCCAGCGGCTAAGCCAGTTCCCATCTTGACGATGTGCCCCAAATATTTGGGATTTACCCCCAAATGTTCGGCGTAAAAAGCTATATTTCGATGCTGCTTTGCAAATTTTGAAACCAATACCAAGAACTTCGAGCAGTAATCTTGTGGATCCTCTCGTCTGGGATTAAAATGATTATAAAGTGAACCTATGTAACTGATCAAACTGTAAACAGCTCCACGTATAACCTCTTTAATCATTTTTGTAGACGCAGGTGTGTGCATATTGATCACATCGAATAAAGCCTTCATTTTGGCCAGCTGACTTTCATTTAGTTCGGTAATAAATACACCAGTGCCTACTATCGTTGACAAATAGGAGAATGTTTGTTGATCTGTTATCGCTTTTTGTATAAATTGATCGGAAATCAGAATGCTCTGTGATTTATTATGTTTTACATCTGGATTCCATTGTTTTATTGCAGTCTTGTCCGCTAAAATGATGCAGGGTTTAGTCAATCGATATTCGACTAGATTAGCGAATAGCGTAAGTTCGCCCTCTAAATGTAACCCGATGCAGTAGTAGTCCGAACGGTAGGGTTCGCCTAACGCAGTAGAGACTTTAAAATCGGAGAAGAAAACATAATCTCCATTATAATTTTCAGCTTCTGCGTATTCTTTATACGAACTGAGTGACTTCATTTTAACACCTTGCATATTCTATCCTAATTATATATTTACTGATCTGATTACACTTCATAATTTTATCTAAAAATAGGGCAGTCGTTTAATGATGTCACTGATGAACTCTGGTTCGTTATGTGGATTCATAATAGAACGCCATTGAACTGGATTGGTTGTGCTGTATTGTATTAATTCTAGCTCATCTAAACGGTACTTTAAAGTAGCGATGCTTACATTAAAGTAGTCCGAAAGTTTTTGAGTAATTTGTCTATAACTCAAAATATTCACTTCTTGATTATCAAGGAAAATTTTACCCCGTTTGTTGATGTCATTAGATATTTGCCAAATTATAATTTGTAGTTGCAGAGCATCATGAGGCATTAAAAG
>JBEBQJ010000181.1:0-9321 GCA_040395455.1 Sphingobacterium yanglingense
AGTCTCGAAGACTATCTTCTCGTATCCGGGACGAATATTACTGTCTAAGCCTAAAAAGCCCTGCAAATCCAAGTCTCCTTTTGTCTTGACCGTCACACTGTCCAGTTGTATTCCCTTTAGCGAAGCTAGTGCCCTGTATACAATAGCCTGACAAGCTCCTAACGAGGCCAACACATATTCTACCGGGTTAGGGGCCTCGTCCTTACCACCTAGTAATTCTGGTTCGTCAAATTTAAATTCAAACTGTCTTACAGTACTTCTTACACGTACACCTTCCTCTAGTACGGAAGTCGCTTCAAAGCTCACCTGCGCTTTAGCTGGGTCGTTCTTTAGTTCTTGGATTAAATTTCCTAATGATTGTTTTACGAATTCTGACATAAAAATAAAATATAATTAAATGGATAATGAGTTTTAGCACATTGGAATCTTTGTTGGTTGTCAATAACAGCAACCTTAAGCCCACTAAAAAGTAGGGCCTGTTTATCTCCAAAAAATTAGATGCTAGTATAGACGTATGCACATTCGACAACGACAATAGCTATTGCTAAGAGTTGACGTGCAATCTAATTCCGCGTAGAATGGGATGTGTTTAATTTTCATGATGTCTTTTATTTATATCTTCCCCTTTATTGGGGACAGGAATTAGCACCGTTCAATCTCTTGATGGTTGCCAGCGGGTCATAGAGCCTGTCTCTCGCCACTTCTTTATAAATCAAGACTCTTTTTAGGGAGGTCTTTGTATTATTACAGCGCAATGATAATAATATTTTCTGTAATCCACAATAGTCGATTGGTCTTTCGCTTCCAATTCCGAGTTCCCTTGTAGTGAGACCAATAGCTTACCTTTATAATTGTAAGCCTTGGTGAATCTTGCAGTGTGCCCATACTGAATACCGAAGATACGCCTACGAGTAGAGGTAAAGGAGATAGACTTTGATATAGATAACGAAAGCCCCTATCGCCAGGTGACAGGGGCTTTAGCCAATTCTCTCTTGATGCCGAGGGGTATGGATTTTTGTTGCTCGAATCTAAATATTCTATTTAATTTTTGATATAGCGTATTTTGCAAAACATTAAGTTCAGCCCTATTACTTTAAAAAACGATCCAACTCAGGGAGTTTTGTACCTTTTATATTTAGCTTATCAAACATATTCAAATTCGATGTAGATTTCGTTCCTACCGGATATTTAGCATATAGAATTACGGCTCCTAAGGTTTCATTTAAGGTAATGCCGATGATTTTCGTTGATTCTTTGTCTGCAAAATAATAAATACCACTGTTTTCCCCCAATACCTGATACCTCTCAATATAGAATTTTGCTAACTCTTCGGCCTTGGTATTATTCCACAATAAAGCCGAAGAAGCTAGAGCTTCATTTTCAAATAGATAGATAGCTCCTTTAGTATAGATCGCATTATCAATATAAGCTAACCCTGTTGCAGTCTCCTCTTTAAGTTCTCTTTTTTCATAAGACTTTACCTGTGCCTTCTTGTTTCCAAAAGCAGTATAAGGCTCTATCACCCCCTTAACAGTTGGCTCCACAATTACTTTGGCCGTCAATACCGTGTTATTTACTTTTCCAGTAATGGTGGTTTCTCCAATATGTTTGGCTTTAAATTCACCGTTGTTTCCGATTGAACCGACAAACTCGTCACTAGAAGACCACTCTACAGTAGTGGCACCCTCTACCTTGAATCCAAACTCTCCATCGTATTTTAGTCTCACTTCCTTTTGATTAATGGAAAATGTGTCATTGTCTTTTTTACAGCTGCTAAGCGCTATGAACGATAGGAATAAGACTAATAATTGTTTTTTCATAATTTCTAAATATGGTACTGTAATAGATAAATAATAGGCATGACACCCTTGTTATACGATAATTAATCGTGGTGCAAAAGTATCTAGGAAAAGCATAGCAAAAATCCGGGAACCCGTATTTTGTAATTTAATAAAAATCAGCTATCCAGAACTACGCTCGGTAATCTTAGTTTTTTGAGTTTTCAAAATCTGGACAAAAGACAATAAAATTATTTTTTTGGCATTTAGGGTTAACTACCGTAGATTTAAGGTGATGAAAAAATCAATTCTAATCCTATTCTGCTATATAGCTAGTTTAAGTTCACTATATAGCCAAAAGATGATGTCCATGTGGCCGGATTCTATTACTACTGGAGATCAGGGCAAATTTCATGTACAGGGAGTGGCAGTAGATAGTGTCCGCAAGTGCGTCTATTTTTCTTTTACCAATAGCTTAATTAAAATGGACCTGTCAGGCAATCTGATAGGCAGTGTGACTGGGTTCTCTGGGCATTTGGGCGACCTTGATTTTAAAGATGGAAAGGTCTATGGTTCTTTAGAGTATAAAAACGACGGTATCGGCAAAGGTATAAGTCAAGAGTTGGGGGTAGACGGCCCCAAAGAGAATGGCTTTTATATTGCGATCTTTGACGGTTCCAAGATTGTGCGCCCCGGCATGAGTGCCGAGAAGGAAGACCTTTTAAAGACGGTGTATCTTGCAGAGCCAGTTATAGACTACGAAGCCTCTGTTAAAATCGGTGATGAAACCAAAGCGCACCGCTATGCGTGTTCCGGTATCGATGGGCTCACTTTTGGACCGGCTTTTGGCAGCAAAGAAAACAAGAAAGACTACCTCTATGTAGCGTATGGAATCTATGGGGATACGACTAGAGATGATAACGACCATCAGGTTATTCTGCAATATGATATCAAAAAATGGGATGACTATGGTCAAGAGCTCATAAAGGACAAGTTACATCATTCAGGTCCCAAGAAGCCTAATGCAAAGTATTTCTTAAAAACGGGTAGCACCACTTATGGTATACAGAATCTAGCCTACGATGCCTATTCTGGCAATTTTTTCGCTGCCGTTTATAGAGGTAAAAAGTCCATCTATCCCAACTACGATCTGTTCGTAATCGATGGAAAGCGTACACCTACAACGAAGACAATCATATCAGATAATAAACCGCAAAAAGTTTCGATGCTACATCTAGCAGCAGGGGGGATCAAAGATGCCAAGTCAGGAATATCGGGTTGGTATTTTCCATGGGGAGCAACAGGCCTGTGTCCTATAGGTAACGGATTTTTCTATATCTCCCACAATAAGAAAAGCAGCGAGGGACAGCAGCAAAGTACTATTTATAAGTATAAATGGTCTGGCGAAGAGAAAGTCCCTTTTTCACGTTCACTAGTCCAGGTAAAGCCTTGATCTAACTTTGTGCTTATCCTGTATAAAATAGGTTTCCATAGTTAGTTTCGAGTTATTTAATTCGTACTTGTAGGAGACCTTTTTGCCATTAAGCCTTAAATACACAGAGTCTTTAGAAACAGTGTAACTACCATTACCTTCACGGGATTTAAATGATCCATCAGGCAAAAATTGCACTGTTACATTCTTGACCGAATCCAACCTATCTTTGGCCTGGTCATAGCGTGTTCCATCCAGGTTAAAGTAAGTTATTCGTTCGGCCACCAGCTGCCATTCTTTATGTATAGGATGCTGCTGTCTATTGAATGAAAGAAGAACAATACTGGACAGGATAATTAGATAACTGAATAACCTCATGAAAACAAATTTAGCATTTTAAGTTATCGGTTGCACACACGAGCATATTATTTTATAACAGAGTTACAATAGGTTTAAATGCTCAGGATTCGTTCGTCCGACTTACTACCTTATAAAATCGGCTTTGACAACTCGATCAGAAATATTAAAAAAAACTTAAATAGATGCTCTATAGTAGGGTTTGCGTAATCGAATAGTTAAGTTTGACTAGAACTTAATTGTAACAACACCATGCATATTCGTCCCTATATTTACTTACTAGTTGGAGCCTTCCAATTTGGATTTTTATCCATAACATTTGGGCAGCAGATGATAGATGTCACCATTCGCTTGGACAAGACTATAGCGCTAGATAGTTTAATGCTTCATTATGATGATGGCTTGACTACCAATTCTATTGAATCAGGAGCCGAGAAAAGAGAAGTTCGAATCCAAAAACCAATCTATGCACCTTACGGGATGTTTGATGTGGCATATGGAAACCATCCGATGTTGGGCTTTTTTGTAGACCATGAGCCTACTTTAATCACTATAAGTGCAGAACGCCAAGCGAATGGTTGGAGCAAGCTGCACTATTCGATTTCAAATGGCACCAACAATATTTGGGATACCACGACCAATTCTATTTTATCAAGAGTACGTAGGGAAACACGAGAAGAGCTGACTGAGATAGGAAGAATATACCAACAACATGGACATCAGTTGCGGTCAAATGATTCCGTGCGGTATATTATGCAACAGGAGCGTAAAAAGCTGGCTGCTCATACTATCGAAGTGCTAAAAGATTATCCGAATGACTACTTCGCCTTCTTCTATTTTAAGAATCAGATTGTCACTCCAGATATGCACGCGTTTTTTCGGGATAAAAACGATAGCACTTACTTCTCACAGTTGCTATCCGACGTAAGGGATAGTTTTTCACCAGCCTTTATCAACTGCAAAGGCGGGAAGGGCTTTATAGAAGAGCTGAGCAACAAAATCCAACCACCTTCCAACCATGGTGTCGCTCCTGACTTTAACGTCCAGGGAATAGACGGAGAACGGATTCACCTAAGGGACTTACGAGGTAGATACGTACTTCTAGACTTTTGGGCTACTTGGTGTCCACCTTGTATGGCAGCCATGCCGTCACTCAAGAAACTACGCCAGGATATTTCTGAGGATAAGTTAAATATTATAGGTATTAGTTCAGACAGAGATTCATTAGCCTACGCTAGTGCTATCCAGGACAAAGAACTGCAATGGATACATTTTTTAGATAGCAAAAAAGACCTAGGTCGATTGTTTAATGTCGAACGATTACCTACGGTCATTCTTATAGATCCTAAAGGGAATATGATTTATCGAAAAGTTGGTGCAGGGAGTTTAGAGAAGGTATATGAATTGATAGAGCAACGATAAAAAATATTATATTTATACTATGAAATATACTACCACTACAGAAAAACTGCTGTTTATTCAACTCTTCATTGGATTGTTAGGTGTAATGATAGGATTGTTTTTATTCATGACTCATTATAATCAAGATGCTGGAAGATTTTTAATAAAAACTGGGCTTATATTCGAAGGGGTAATTGTATTGCGGTTGATTCTCCATTATAGGGCCTTGAAAAGAAAATCTCAGCTTTACTAAGCTAACAGAGCAGTCTTTGCAGCCCATTATGCAGCGTTTAGGGTCTTTAAGTTAGCTCCCCAAGCGCTAATAGATGTCTCAAAATAGAGACCTCACAGCGGCAGGAGCGGCGGTTTTCAACGAACTTTATCACAGGTTGTTGGTCTACACAGACAAGAATGATGATAAGTCCGCAGAATGGAATAGTAACGTAAAGATATTGGAGAAATTTTATGCTAAAATATGCAAAGAAAAAGAACTTTAATACTCCTATGAAAAAACTAATCCCCATAATCTTGATACTGTTGGCAACAACAGATTTATACGCACAAAAAGATAACCAACCCAAAGGTAATTTTACAGCACTAGTGCAAAGAGAAGAAGGCGACTTGAACAATGATAAACGCGACGATAGAATTATGTTAGAGATGGATGTGGAAGACGAGACCAGGCCATTACGAGTACAGATATTTCTCTCACAGCCCAATAAGAAACTGCAGCTGGCCGTCTCTTCTACAAAGATAATCGAAAGCGAATATCCTCTCAATAAACACGGTGAGCACAACGGCAATCCAATCCCCGATTTTTTTATTGAAGAAGGTAAGTTGATAATGCTTACCAATATAAACGATCGGAAAAGCCGTTATGAGTTTAGGCTTAGGCAGAATAATTTTGAGTTGGTCAAGATATCACGTGTATACTGGAATGGGAAAAACACGACTTTTGAAACAGAGATTGACTTACTCGCGAAAACAAAACTAGAGTTCGAGCGGGAATTAGGATTGGACGACATATTCAACAAAAGGAAAAAAGCGATAAAAGTCACTGCGCTGCCGAAAATACAAAATCTGACTTTTTCCGATTTAGAACAGTATTAATCCCATTTTTCTAAAGCCTCCTATCGGGAGATTTTCTGTTGTAGATACTCCATCACAACAGGCACATCGGCCTCGGCCCAATCATAGCTTAGCAGCTGTGCAGCCTCTACCCATAGGGCTTGTGCATGTTCCGCAGGCTGTACAGTACCCGATTCCAGCGTACATACGAAAGGGGATAGGCATATGGAAAAGTCAGGGTAGTGATATTCTACAGGAGTCAATGTCTGCTTTATTGTTATGCCTACTCCTAGCTCTTCCTGTATTTCTCTACATAGACAATCCTCCTTTGATTCATTGCGTTCTATTTTTCCTCCCGGAAACTCCCATTTCAACGGTAATTTCATTGTCGCTGATCGTTGGCAGATCAGAATCTTGTCGTCATGGACTATTATCGCACAGGTTACTTCTAGCATAAATGGCTAAAGATAGGCAAAGCAAACAATAAAACTTACTACTAAGCTACATGACCACCTTTATTCTCATTTGGTCTGAGGCTCATTATCCTTAGATTCCACAGGAATAGAATTTCCTGCGTACTTGGTTAATATACGTTCCGTCGCAGCTTTCAATGAACGATTCGTGTGTTCAGGATGGAATCCACTTGAGGTGAAAAACTCCACGTCATGATCGATTTTCGAATACCATACCTTATTTACGTGTTTCAACGTAAGGGTATCTGGACGTGTTATTTTTTTGAAATTACTAAGTTTTTCGTGATCCAGCGGAACCTTCTTTGATCCCAACAAATTTGTCTGTGCGGCACAGTCAATCTCTACGTAGCGATCTCCTTCCCAGCACATACATTGATGCGGGATTACATAGCGCCATCCAATAAAAAGCATGATGACGACTGATGCGATAGCAGCCAAGTAAAGCCATTTTTTGGAAGGCAGTCTTCCTAGATTCGATGTCACTGGATTCATTGTAGCGATAGTTACAGAATCTGTCTTTTTCCCCCCTCCATTATCAAATTCCACTTCAATTTCCTTGACTTCCATATTTTCATGACTGCTGTCTCCGTGTATACACAGCGCTTCTTCTCCCTGCCTATCGCCATCGATCAGCGCATTCCCCTCATCCAGACTCTTTTCTTTTTCCCTTTCTTCCTTAGGTTTCCATTCTCCCCATACGAAAGGCCTTGGCTGATAATCGAGCAGTACAGCGAGAAGCTTTACAAGTAGTTCATCCGGATTTCTAGTCTTTACCAGGATGAAGTTCTGTAGTGATTTTAGTTTAGTTATATCTCCTTTACTGATTGCCTTTTCAAGAGATTCGTATTTCTTCGTGTCATTATAAAACTCCTCCATTATCTTTTTATCATCCTCTGATAATTTATGACTTAATACCACAAGGCTATAGTCCCGCAGATTAGCGGGAGAGGGGTCTGATAATTTACTGTGCAGCTCATTTCGTTTTCTCTTCTCCTGATAAAGCGAAAGAACCTCATTTCTAAATAGGTTGAAGTCTGACATACCGCAAAATTACACATTTTATCAATTAGAAATTATGGAAAACCATAAGTAATCTACATCGGAAAAACTGGCAATTCACAAGACAAATCAGAAATATATCGGAACTATTAGGAATTCCGGAAACATCTAGCACTAAGCTATTTGGGCGATATACTTTTGCTAAAGAAATCGGGCGACATGCTTATCATAACAAAGACAAAGCGCATCTACCGAATTCAAAAAAAGAGAAGAACTCGCGGTAGTCAATAGCCGGTTTGGGAAGCAGCTTTTGCCTCCCGCGATGGACACTCACACTTCCCAAAAAAATCAGAAGGCCTTCTGAAAATTTTGTAGCAACCCCATGCACGAGGCATGGGGCCTACTCAGACTATGACTTTTAATTTTTTGAGAAATGTTTTATTTAGCATTAGCCTTATTGTGTGGGCAGACCTTATGTGATACTGTAAAAGTAGACCTTATAGCACAGAAATATCCAGTACAAGTAGTTGACCAGGGGCATACCTCCACAGTAAGAACAACACCGGGGCGTCCGACACATTTTCCTATTCCTCCGATTGTATATTATACATCGGCTATAGATCAGGAGCAAGGTACAGGTGGTGACCGTGGCAATGTACGTCCACCAGTCAAGCCGCTTAAGAAAACGACAGCATTAGCAAGTTTAGACCAGGAACAAGGTACAGGCGGTGACCGTGGCAATGTACGTCCTCCCTCCAAACCAGTCAAACCACTGAAAAGGACTTGGGCATAAACCTTACCATTAAATAATAAAAGGTAGCTTCTTAGCTACCTTTTATTATTTAATGCTTTTTTCGTACATTCAGCAAATTACTTAGATGAATTGAAATACCACTACGTACTCCTATTACTCATTCCTTTTATTGCCTGTCGGAATGAACCACTAGAAAAAGTTGTTCACGATGGCGATACTTATTATAATGCAGCCTCACTTTACCTTGAACAAGGTAAAGCCGATAGTGCCTACCTCACATTCGATTTGGCAAAAGATATTTATCTTGAATCGGGAGATAGTTTGGGCGCGGCACTATGCCTTATCCAATCCGCTGTCACTTTGAATGAACAGGGTGACTACTTCGGTTCCCAGGAAAGCTCCTTACAAGCATTACCCTATTTAAATCAACGCATAAAAAGTCATTGGCAGTATCTTGCTATGAATTACAATATTCTGGGTAATTCTACTGCTTTGCTTAAAGATTATCCTAAGGCATTGGAATTTATAGATCGTGCCATACACTTTTCTACCGATAGTGCGACAACCCTCATCTATAAAAACAACAAAGCAGCTTCACTTTTTGACTCACGGCAGTTTGAGGACGCATTATTCCTATTTCAGCAGATAGCAGATCAAACAGCGCAGGGCAGCGTAGAGTATGCACGGGCACTTACTAATCTTGCGAAGACCAAGTGGCGGGTTGATCCCTCCTATGATGCTTCGATTGACCTAAAAAAGGGGCTCCACATTCGGCAAACGCACGACGATTATTGGGGACAGAATTCGAGCTATACACATCTTACAGAGTACTATGAGCCTCGTGATAGAGCAACAGCCCTGTCCTATGCACACCAAAGATATGCGATAGCATTACAATTGCATAGTGCTGATGATCAGCTTAATGGACTACGCAAATTAATTAAACTGAGCCCTCCTAGCCGGGTGCAAACATACTTTGAGCGCTATCAAACGCTGCAAGACAGCGTGCAACGGATGCGTGCATCGGCCAAGAATCAGTTTGCTGTTATCCGTTATGAG
>JBEBQJ010000182.1:0-9270 GCA_040395455.1 Sphingobacterium yanglingense
TAGTAATCATAAGATAAAATGAAAAAAGATTTGCATCCATCAAACTACAGATTAGTTGTTTTTAAAGACATGTCAAATGACTATGCTTTTGTAACTAAATCATGTGTAGATACTAAAGAAACAATCACTTGGGAAGATGGTAATGAGTATCCATTGGTTAAATTGGAGATTTCTCATACATCGCACCCTTTCTATACTGGTAAGATGAAATTGGTTGATACAGCAGGACGTATCGATAAATTCCGTACTCGTTACAACAAGAAATAATTACCATATTTCATTATGGTTCAGAATCCCGATAAGTGCATTATCGGGATTTTTTGTATTTTAGGCTATGTCTTTTTCGATCTTATTATTTGATGATTGTTCTTCTCGAGAGCGATTAATGCCCCTGACTTCGACGCGTCCTACGGGTAACCTGCGTGTAGGTATATTTACCTTGGATGAGAAATGGCGACAGATTTTTAATGTAGAGGTTTCTTACCTGACAACAGGCTATTTGCGGGAAAAGTTTCCAGCTTCGGTCTGCGCGGATAAAGATGTTCTGCTTATCGATGGTGCTATTTTGCCGAATACGGCGTTAGTTTATGAGCTTGGCATGCTTGAAGTCGGACAAAAGCTGGTTTCGGCCACGGGTAATTGGATTGCTGTTCGTTTATCTACGTTGGATCATTTTGATGGGAGGGTACTGGGTGAAGCTCTGACGGTGGTCTCTGCTTATGAGCATCGACGGTTGGAATATCCGGAGGATATTTATCGACACAATGCGGAACAAATTGTCTTTGATTTACCTTATGTCGGTGGTAGTGTTTCTTCTCCATCGAATTATTCGAATTGTTCTTTTGTTGGTTCTGAGTTTTATATTGCTGAATCAGCGATAGTGGGAGCCTGTGTTCTTGATTCAAGTAAAGGGCCTATTCATGTAGGGGCTGGAGCTGTGTTGGAGGCCGGAGTGGTGGTGTATGGTCCAGTTTCTATCGGCTTGGGCTGTCGGGTCAAGAGCGGAACTGTACTTTATCCAAATGTGAGCATTGGGCCGTTTAGCACAGTATGTGGTGAAGTCAATAATACGGTTATTTGGGGGAATTCTGCCAAGGGACATTTGGGATATTTAGGGTGTGCTGTGCTAGGAGAAGGGTGTAATATTGGTGCTGGTAGCAGCAACTCTAATCTGAGGAATGATTGGAAAAATGTACATCTTTATGATTATTCCACAGGCAAAATGCGGGATACAGGGATGCAAAAATGCGGAATGATAATAGGGGATCAGGTAATGTTAGGAATTAATTCAAAAATTAATACAGGAACGGTGATTGGAGTGGGATGTCAGATTGCAATTTCAAATTTTATTCCCAAATTTGTGGAAGACTTCAGTTGGTTGACGGATGAGGCAAAAAGTTCCTATATTTTTGAGGAATTCCTTGCCATGATGCGACGTAAATCAGTCTTGAAACAAGAGCTGTATAAGGAAGAGGACGAACGTATTTTTTCTTTTATTTATAAAAGAGGTCTAACATATAATGAAAATTAATCAACACTAAACACATATTATCATGCGTAAAAACATTGTAGCAGGAAATTGGAAAATGAATCTTGGTTACGAAGAAGGAGTTAGTCTTTTTTCGGAGATTGTGAATATGGTCAAGGATGAGGTAATCGGAAATCAGGAAGTTGTGGTTTGTAGTCCATTTATTCATCTTTCTTCTATTGCTAAATTGGGGGCTTCTGCCGCTAACGTTCATATCGGTGCTCAGAATATTCACCAAGCAGAGTCAGGTGCTTATACAGGGGAAGTTTCGGCATCCCAAGTTAAGTCAGTAGGAGCTCAATATGTTATCTTAGGCCATTCGGAGCGTAGAGCCTATTTTGGCGAGACGGATGCAATGCTTGCAGAGAAGTTGAATGTAGCGTTGAAGCACGGTTTGAAACCTATATTTTGTATTGGTGAAACAAAGGAAGAGCGTGAATCCGGTCGCTTTTTTGAGGTTATAAAGACGCAGTTGGAAGCTGGTGTTTTCCATTTAGATCAGAATGACTTTGCGTCTGTTGTTCTTGCCTATGAGCCTGTTTGGGCTATTGGAACAGGATTGACTGCATCGCCAGAGCAGGCACAGGAGGTGCATGCTTTTATTCGTGAAACTATTGCAAAACAGTATGGTGCTGAGGCAGCGGAGTCCACTACTATTCTTTATGGAGGAAGTGCAAATCCATCTAATGCATCTACATTGTTTGCTCAAAAGGATATAGATGGAGGACTGATTGGTGGTGCCTCTTTGAAGTCAAGAGATTTCTTGGAAATTGTGAAAGTATTTAACTAAAATAATGAAATATACAGCTGTTAATTTTGTGAGTGCCGACATTGAGGAGTGGCAGAAAGATTTGCTTATTGCAGAGCTTGGGGATATTGGTTTTGATACGTTTGAGGATAACGAAAATGGTTTTGTAGGTTATATTCCTAGCTCGAATGTGGATATCCAAGCATTGGAAACTTTGCTGTTGGCACAGGTATCGGGTTATCAGCTGGATTATACGGTAAGCGAAATCGAAGAGCAGAATTGGAATACCCTTTGGGAGAGTAATTTTAATCCAATTTTGGTTGATGATGCTTGTTATGTACGGGCTACTTTTCATGAGCCTAAGCCTACTTATGATTATGAGATCGTCATTGATCCTAAGATGTCTTTCGGTACAGGGCATCATCAAACTACTTCGATGATGCTTTCTTTTATTTTGGCCAACGATTTTGAGGGGAAAAGAGTATTGGATATGGGCTGTGGTACAGGTATTCTTGCCATTCTCGCTGCTAAGCGTGGAGCATCTTCTTTGGTGGCCGTGGACTATGACTCTATTTGTGTAGATAGTGTAGAAGAGAATAAGCAGCTTAACAATATCACCAATTTAGAAAGCCGTTTGGGCTCTAAAGATGTAATTGTAGGTGGGGAGTTTGATGTGATATTGGCAAACATTAATAGAAATATTTTGTTAGACCAATTGGATACCTACGCTAGTGTGTTGGAAGCGGGAGGGGAGTTGTATCTAAGTGGTTTTTACGAAGGGGATGACCTGGATATTTTAAGGCATAAATGTGAGTCTATAGGTTTTTCTTTTCAAGAGATGAAGGTAATGGATAAATGGTGTGCGGCGAAGTTCGTTAAAGGATAATCATGCGAATACATTTTATAGCTATTGGAGGTAGTGTGATGCATAATTTGGCTATAAGTTTAGCTAAATTAGGACATCAGGTAACGGGTTCTGACGATCAGATTGTGGAACCTTCCAAATCCCGACTTCAAGAAGCTGGTTTGTTGCCGGCAAATATTGGTTGGGATGGGGACCGGATTACATCTGATATCGATGCTGTGATTTTGGGTAAACACGCTTCGGCAGACAATGTTGAATTGGCCAGGGCACAAGAGTTAGGTGTTAAGATTTATTCATTTCCAGAGTTTGTGTATGAACATAGTATCGATAAGACTCGAGTAGTGATTGCCGGCACATATGGTAAGACTACGATAACGAGTATGGTCATGCATGTGCTAAAATACTTAAATCGGGACTTTGACTACCTTGTAGGGGCCAAGCTAGAAGGGTTTGATTCTTTGATTAAGCTAACGTCGAGTGCTCCTATAATGCTTATTGAGGGGGATGAGTTCTATGCCTCATCGATTGATTTACATTCCAAATTCCACTATTATCATCCTAATATTGCGTTGATTAGTAATATACAATGGGATAATTTTCAGATGCTTATGACTGAAGAGGAGTATCTTCATCAGTTTGAGACCTTTATTGATACGATTGTTCCGAAAGGGACGTTGATCTATAATAAGGAAGACAATAATGTCGTGAAGATTGTAGGCGAGACTAAGGATTGTAAGATTAATCGACATGGTTATCGGGTACCAAATTATACGATTAATAAGGGGGTAACTTATCTTCAGGTCGGTGAAGAGGAAGTTCCTTTGCAGATTATAGGTAAGCAAAATTTATCAAATATTGCGGGGGCATATACGGTTTGCGAATGGTTGGGTATAAAGAGAGAAGAGTTTTATGCTGCAATAAAGGACTTTAAGAGTTCTATTCGTTACCTTGAGTTTGTGGCTAGTGCTGAGGGGAGTGTAGTCTATCAAGACTTTGCGCATACGCCTAGTAAGTTGAGGTCGAGCATTCATGCGATTAAAGAACAGTTTTCTGAATCTAAATTGTTGACAATTATTGAGTTAAACCCCTACGATGTTATTGAAGGCGAAAAGTTAGAGCAGTATGATAGCAGTATGCTTGAGTCTGATACATCAATTGTTTTTATCAATAGAAGTAGCATAAAAGAAAAAAATGTAGTTTTAGATAATATTGTTGGTAAAATTGTTAAAGTGTTTAATCATCCAAATTTACTTGTAATAACAGAGTCTGATGATTTATATGGGTTTTTGGAAGTGTTTGATAGTGAGGGGTATAATATGCTTTTTATGAGCTCTAGTAACTATAGTGGTATCAACATGTTAAAGTTTGCTGATAAATTTTTAACGAAAATAGACTAAACTGTTTTTGATTTTCTTTTTATTTTAACAATTTATTTTTACTTTTGAGGTAAAACATAACATTTACCAAATGAATGCTTTAGGAAAGAAGATTAGATTATTAAGACATCAGAAGGGCTGGAGCCAAGAGGATGTTGCAAAGCGGTTGGATATATCCATTCCTGCTTTTTCAAAAATTGAAACTGGTATAACAGATGTGAACCTATCCCGTTTGAACCAGATTTCTAAATTATTTGGTTTGTCACTAGTTCAATTGTTGTCTACTTCAGATACAGATGACGATAAGGATCGGATGGACGAGATGAATGAATTAGGTAGAAAGCTGCAACTCCGAGAAATTGAGGTTATAGACTTGCAAAAGAAGGTCATTGATTTATACGAACAGCTACACCAAAAATAGAAAAGGCGATTTTTAAAATCGCTTTTTCTGTATAAGTGGACTATTTTTATAACGGAGATTTAGAAATCATCTTCATCCTCATCATCAAAATCATCAAACCCACCTATAGAGTCAATTTCTAATCCGAAATCATCATCATCAAAGTCATCCGAATCGTCCTCTGGACCATTAAAATTGATTAAATCCTCTTCAATTTCAACCTTTTCGACACTCTCGTTCATCATAGTAAGCTAATTCTTTCTGTTATTAATTCTAGCGTAAAATTAGATAAGAAAATCAAAACTTAAAACTTTTTTTTAAAAATATACGATTGATTATCAGTGTGTTGTTTTGTAGTTTCGGTTTTGCCTTATTCTATAATCTCGCCGATGCTATTTTCTTCGTTGATAATATCCTTAAGTTGAGGAAGGTCTTTAACGGAATTGATCCCGAAGTGATTCATAAATTGATCACTAGTAGCATAAAGCAGAGGCTTTCCAATACTTTCTGCTTTTCCTACAATTTTTATAAGGTCCTTTTCTAATAAACGTTGTATGGAGTAGTCGCAGTTTACTCCTCGAATCTGTTCAACTTCGAGCTTGGTAATCGGCTGTCTATAGGCAATGATGGAGAGCGTCTCTAGTCCGGCCTGGCTCAGCTTCTTGCGATCCCGATGCGCTTGTAATTGATTGATAGCATCATGATAAATTACCTTTGTTAGAAACTGGTACTTGTTGTTGATAGGAGATAAGGTAAAGACGGAGTCTTCACCTTGATATTTTAATTTTATTTTGTCAAGAAAGGATAGTACTTCATCTTTATTGATTTCGATTAGAAGCGCGTCTTGCAGAACGTTCTTGATCTCGATAGCGGAAATTCCTTCTTCAGAAGCAAAAATCAATGCTTCAATATTAAGCATAATGTCTTTCATCGGTATATTTTTAAGACTTTATCAGTAATTTATAACCTGTTCAACCATTGATTCCGGAATTTCTCTAAATTGATAGGTTTGCGTACGCAATTGGGGTTCAAAACCAGCCTCTATTATGGCGTCCTGTATGGATTTTGAAGTAAATCGGTGTGGTGCCCCAGCAGCGGAAACCACATTCTCCTCTATCATGATAGACCCAAAATCATTAGCCCCACTATGTAAGCACATCTGTGCAATCGGCTTTCCGACAGTAAGCCAGGATGCCTGAATATTCTTGATATTTGGAAGCATGATTCGACTTAATGCAATCATACGTATGTACTCATCTCCAGTCACATTATTAGCGATGCCGCGGAGTCTTTTCAACAATGTGCCATCGTCTTGGAAGGGCCAAGGTATGAAAGCTATAAAACCATGGTGGTCGATTGGCTTTTCACTCTGTACTTCACGAATCCAGACGAGGTGTTCGAAGCGTTCTTCGATGGTTTCGATATGCCCAAACATCATCGTTGCGGAGGTAGGCAGATTGATTTTGTGCGCTGCACGCATGACATCAAGCCATTCTTGGCCGCCACATTTTCCTTTTGAAATTAATCTTCTCACGCGGTCGTTTAATATATCTGCTCCAGCTCCAGGGAGTGAGTCTAATCCTGATTCTTTGAGCGTGGTGAGTACATCAATATGTGACATTCCCTCTAATTTGGCGATGTGTGCTATTTCCGGAGGGCCTAAGGAATGTAATTTGAGTGTAGGGTAGAGTTCCTTCAACTGTTTGAAAAGGTTTTGATAGAACGCTATTCCTAAGTCAGGGTGGTGGCCTCCTTGTAACAGGAGTTGATCTCCGCCGTATTTGAAGGTCTCTTCAATTTTTTCTTTATAGGTTTCTATGTCTGTTATATAGCTGTCTTCATGCCCTGGGCGTCTGAAAAAATTACAGAATTTGCAGTTGGCTATACAAACGTTGGTTGTATTTACATTTCTATCAATCTGCCAAGTCACCTTGCCGTGTGGTACTTGTTTTTTTCGAAGTAGATTAGCTACGTAAGCTAATTGAGTCGTGGGTGCATTATGATATAGGTATATGCCTTCTTCCTTGGAAAGAAAGTCAAATTGGAGCGCGCGCGCTAATAAATCTTGAACATTCATCACAGACAAAGATAAGTAGTTTTTTAATTAATCAATAAGATTAAGAACGCTAGTAAGCTGTAGTTCGGAGTAATCTGATATATATAAGTCGCAGGGAGGAAGTTCGTTTTTAGTGTGTGAACTCAAAACGCCAACGACTTTCATATTGGCATTAATAGCTGCTGAAATTCCAGAGAAGGAATCTTCAAATACGATACATCGGTCGGTCGGAATATTGAGGTTTGCTGCAGATTTAAGATAAACCTCGGGGTCGGGTTTGTGCTTTATCACATTTTCACTGGACATAAAGGATTCCATCATATTGCGTATATGTAGACCGTCAATGATGAGATCCATATTGGCTCGTGGTGCTGAAGTCGCTACGCCTGTTTTTATACCTTGTTGTTTGGCTTGATTTAAGAAAGGAATGTATCCAGGTAAGTCCTGTATATGATTAGCATATATTTGGCGGAAGAGTGCTTCTTTCTCTTCTTCTAGCTGGAGAAGTTCATCGCCTGTAATCGGTCTTTTGAAGAAGTGAGACATAATATAGGAGTTGTGTTTTCCATACATGTGTTCTTCAAACTCTGGAAGGCTATAGGAGATGTTGTGTTTATCAAAGAATGCCTCAAAGGCTTTCGAATGGTATGGGTTTGTATGGGCTATTACTCCATCCATATCAAATAGTAAAGCAAGTTCCTGCATATTATTTAGTCTCTTCTAATAAATTCACGGTCTTCATCTGATAATGCTGTTGGCGCATATGGTGATGAAGTCGGGCTATCTGCATCTGTAGTGGCTATTGTAGGTGTATTTGGGTTGGTCACCGCGTATTCTTTTGGGTGTTTTTTACGACGTCTAAAAAGGATTCCCCCTGTTATCATACCTAATACATAAAACACTGCGAGTAGAATAAGTTTTGAGGTTCTAATCTCTCCAAAAAACCAAAAGGTACTTTCTTCTTTATTATTAAATAGTATAATGACAACAATTGCGAGTAGGATTGCAATAATAATCGTTTTTGGCCTCATATTAGATACTTCTTTTGTTTTAATCAAAAATAGGCAAAACTTTCTTTATCTACTAGCTTTTGCTTGGGTTTGAGGCCCTCGGTATAGTGTGTTTGGCCTAGTTTGAAGGAGTTGGGGTATAAAAAAAGAGGAGATAATTTTCATTATCTCCTCAATATTTTTAATCGTGTACTGATTACTCAGCGATTACTTCGAAAGGCACTTGAACTTTAACTTCTTTGTGTAAGTTTAAGTTAGCTACGTACTCACCTAATGTCTTAGGCTCTACTTCGAAAGTAATACGGCGACGATCTACTTCGTAACCTTGTGCTTTCAATGCGTCTGCAATTTGAATGCTGTTTACTTTACCAAAGATTTTTCCTGTTTCACCAGCTTTAGCACCGATAGAAAGCTTAACGTTTTCTAATTTAGTTGCTAATTCTGTTGCATCTTTCTTGATTTTCTCTTGTTTGAACTGAGCTTGTTTGATGTTCTCAGCCAATACTTTCTTTGCTGATGTTGTTGCCAAAATAGCAAATCCTTGAGGAATTAAGTAGTTGCGTCCGAAACCAGGTTTTACTACTACGATATCGTCTTTTTCACCAAGGTGTTTAACATCTTGTTTTAATATAATTTCCATTTATCGTATCCTCCTTATTTTAATGAATCAGCTACGTAAGGCATTAATCCGATGATACGCGCACGTTTCACGGCTTGAGCTACTTTACGTTGGAATTTCAATGATGTACCAGTAAGACGACGAGGTAATATTTTACCTTGATCATTAACAAATTTCATTAAGAAGTTTGCGTCTTTGTAGTCGATGTACTTAATACCGTTTTTCTTGAAACGACAGTATTTTTTACGGTTGTCCTCTACTTTAGGAGCTGTCACGTATTGGATGTTTTCTTTTGACATTAGTTTGCTACCTCCTCAGTTTTAGTTTCAGCTTTCTTGTTGAATGCACCGCTGCGTTTTTTCTCGCTATAAGCAACTGCGTGCTTATCTAGAGCGATAGTTAAGAAGCGCATCACACGCTCATCGCGCTTGTATTCAAGCTCTAATTTTTTAATTAATTCACCTGGAGCCTTGAATTCAGTTAAGTGATAAAATCCAGTTGTTTTTTTCTGGATTGGATACGCTAATTTTTTCAAACCCCAATTATCTTCAGCGATAATTTCGGCTCCGCCTTCTGTAAGGATGCTTTTGAATTTTGCGATTACTTCTTTCGCAGCATCTTCTGAAAGCAACGGGGTAAGAATGATTACAGATTCGTACTGTTGCATT
>JBEBQJ010000183.1:0-9137 GCA_040395455.1 Sphingobacterium yanglingense
CAGCCCGATACAATTTCCAGTTCTTTAGGTCAGTAACACCGCTTTTCTCCAGTGCTAATTTTACATCTCCTTCACTAAACAATAATTCCGGACTCTTTTTCGCTACATTTCCCCTATAAAAAGAAGTACCATTGGGGGTCTCCCAACGGTAGTAAAATGTATTCTCATACCACTCTAGATTCAAGCTAGAGTTCAGTATTAAAGAACCTGCAGATTCGTAGTTAAAAGGTGAAGGCGGGCCTTGGGCCCAAGCTTGGCTAAATATAGCCAAGCCTGCAATAAGTATACTATTTTTCCACATACTCTTTAGCTATTTGCAACGCGTCCAAAAGATTAGCTACACCAGGTATGATTGCCTGTCCTGACAATTGTTCTGTTGTATTACGTTTTGCTGATTCTTTAATGATTTCTGCTACTTCATATGCCTTTAATTTTGGGTATGCGCCCCATACTACGGCTCCTATTCCCGATACAATCGGTGCGGAAAATGAAGTTCCACTTGCAGTGTTATATTCATTGCCAGTCATCGTAGAAGTCACTTTATCGCCAGGTGCAAAGACGTGTACCTTCTCACTACCGAAATTAGAGAACTTAGCGCGGCTTCCCGTTGGCGTTGAGGCCCCGATAATGAGGTAAGAATCTTGTTTTCTTTTTGTTATGACCGGCGCTTGGGGATATTTTGCCACTACATTAAGGTCTTTTGCATCATTGCCAGCAGCCTGTACTACCAGCACATTTTTCTTCAAAGCATAACCGAGTGCATCCGTTACCCATTCCGAGTGCGGTGAAAAATACTTGCCAAAGCTCATATTGATAATATTTGCACCGTGGTCCACAGCAAAACGGATTGCTAAAGCGATATCCTTATCAAATTCATCTCCATCCGGCACGGCACGTATTCCCATAAGCAATGCATTGTCCGCGATACCATCTATCCCTATATTATTGTTGCGTGATGCACCGATAAGGCCAGCGACAAATGTGCCATGATAACTAGTGGAGTCTACTAGTTGGCTGTTTCCGTAGTATTTGTCTTTGATATTATCTTGTTTATCACCTATACTATCTCTTGGATTGGATGTATTGCTTAGACTCTTGATTCGTTTTATTGCTGTTAGGTACTCGTTTTTTTGATAATCAAAAATAACTCCCCACTGTGTCGTATCTGCAAATTTAAAGCTAGAGCGTACTGCTGCATCTATATATTCCTGTACGGTACTGTCCGCATGCTTGAGATTCCCTACCTCTTTCAATGGAATTCTATTATGGTTGGCCGATGATAGTGCTAATAACGAGTCCGTAAGATGATACGCCTCATAGGTCAGCTTTATGTAAGGAAAAAAGTTGAGGTATCCCTGTATTTTAGAGTCTGCTTTAACAGCTAGGAAGTATTCAAACTCTTTAATGTCATTAGGATTGGAGAAGTTCTCGCGTTTCTTTCCCTCATATTTAGCACGAAGACGTTTGTATTCTCTAAACGACTCCATTCCTACTTTTGTCACCATTTGGCCGTCCTTTGTACCGAGATAGTTCCAGCCATGCTGCGCACCAGGATAGTGTTTGTTGTTAGCCTTAGGATTTTGCCAGAGGCTCATCTTGAGGTCTTCGTGATTGATATCTAAATCGCCATCGATTACAGCGACAACGATAGGTTTCAATTTAATGTTCTCCTGTTTAAGCCAATTGTAAGCATCGGCAGTAGATACACCCCATACCTGATTAGCATTTTTGTTATCATGATGCCAAGTTTTGGAAGGAGTTGTTGTTTGTGACCAGCCTATCTGTAAGGAAAAAACAGACACAAGTACGCAGGTCAAATTGCGAATTGCATTCATTATATCGTGCGATTGGGTTAAAAATAAGCGCTAAGCTAAGCAATAAAAAAACCAAAACATGCATAAAAGCGCAGGTTTTGGTTCAAAAAAATAAGCACTATGCTGTATTAGGTTGTTTATCAAACTAATAATGCTTGTTGGTGCTTAAAATGTTACACTTAATCGATGTAAAGTGTATAAATGATTAGTTGTTAGATGTGTATTGATATACGATAAATTAAATCGCAAATCAACTATGTTTATTTTTCTCACTTAAAACAATGCTTATTCAAGCTGTTGAAACCAATTTCTAGACATTGAGCTATTCTGCTTTTTCTTGCGTGTCCACTTGCTTTTTAATTTCCTCTTTAACACCATCTTGCGCACTTTTGAACTCTCTGATCCCCTGTCCTAAACCTCTAGCTAGTTCAGGAAGCTTCTTCCCACCAAACAAAAATAATGCAACGACTAGTATTAGCATTACTTCACTTCCACCTAAATTAAACACACCACATAAAGTTCCCATATCGATTTTGTTCTTATTGTTATAGGACAAAGGTAGTTTACACAGCATTTACTTCAGTCTACATTAAAAAAATCTAATATAGCCTAAGAGTTAGATTAGAACATTATAAACCAACGGGATAAAACGATTATCATTTTACCCCGTTGGTCATTTGAGGCATCAATAGTTATAATATATATCCTAATCTATAATAAGCTTATTCCTCCTATTGGATAACGAAACCCCACTTCGTTTTTTTTGTAGTCTAGCTTACCCAAGCTGTGGTCAAAAAACGGTAGCATCAGAAAGCAACAGCGTCATACCATCTTCATGCATCAGGGCTTAAGTGAAGGACCGGCCGAGTGGATCTTTTAAAACAATTTGCAACCTGCACTGTTTCTATATATATAACATTTACCATTAATTCTTCACTTATGGCATTACAACAACAGCTCAATGAGCTAGCTGAACAACAATCTGAAATTTCTGTAACACTTTCCTTTAACACCCATCGGACGCACCCTGATAGTACTCAGGATGCTATCGTATTAAAAAATTTAGTTAGCGATGCTAAAGATTCTGTTTTACAACAGTTTGATAAACGTGCAGCGCAATTGGTTCTGGATAAACTAGATGAACTGGTCGGTCTTGTTGATGTACGTTACAACTTAGATAGCTTACATATTTTTATCAGTAAAGAGACTTTATCCATTGTGCGTTCACCGTGGTCTGTCGAGAAGAACAGCGTGACTGTGGGCCAGCGGTTTGCTATTGCCCCACTATTGAAGATGGCGAACAGGAATTTTGAGTACTATGTGTTGGTGCTATCCCAACATGGTGCCCAGGTTTTTGATGTTGTTGAAGATAAGGTTGTCAGCGAGGTAAAGAATGACGAATTCCCCTTCGACAATCCTTTATTTATTCCCGAAGCTGTACGCCGTAGCGATGCACGTACGGTAGACAATCACGTACGTGAGTATTTTAATCATGTAGATAAAGGAGCAGTGAAACTCTACAACGAGACCGGTGTTCCTTTTTTAGTCATTAGTCTCGAAGAAAACTATATCACCTTACAACAGGTCGCCGACAAGAAGAATATCTATTTGGGCCATAGTCCGATAGATTATAACAACCTGTCGTCCCATGAGGTGGCCAAGCAAGCATGGTCCAAGGTCGCTGAAATACAACACCAGGAACGTGCCCAAGCTATAGAGCAGCTAATGGCAGGGGTATCACAGGGACGTGTATTGACCGATCTGCAAGAGATATATCGTGCTGCTCTGGACGGCAATGGCGAGTTACTGATCGTGCATGAGGACTTTCAACAGTCTGCAACCAAAATTGGAGAGCGCGATATCAAATTAATAGATAAACAAGCGGGGTCTCCCCTTGATTACGATATTGTTAGCGCAATAGCTTGGAATGTTCGCTCCAAAAAAGGCCGTGTTGTATTTACAAAGCAAGACCAGCTGAAAGATTTGGGAGAAATAGCCTTGCTCACTCGTTATTAATAATACTAGCGGTAGTATTTAAATGGAAAGAGTTGTGGATCTGCCTATCTTGAACCACAACTTTTCCTATCTCTACAACCTGATTGTATTGGTAGTTATTAAAGAGACAGTACTAATTCCAGAACAAGCGATGGAAATCTGCATCGCGGGACCACGCTAGTGTTTGGTAAAACGGCAGAAGATCGTACTCTCTCTTGATGGGGATATAGCAAGACAATCCCGAAAAGGCATTTATGGGCGTGCCTAAAAAATGCGAGGTACTCGCTTTGTAAACAACAGCTTCTTTTATGGCCGATTTTAAAGATGTCAGCTCTCCGCTCGGAAAACTCTTCTCTAGCATATCCGTAAAGTCAAATGCTGGAGTAATGGACGCCGGATCCATGTCCAGACGCTGTATTTTGTTGCGGTCTATCAGTGGTATCAGGGGGGCTTGATTGGCCAGTAGACGTTTGGTCTCCTGAGCGACTCGCCCCAGAGGTTCCGTAGCTACCAGCGAAAATGAAGCCGACTTTTCAAGTCCAGTTTTAGTCTCATAAAAGGCTACATAGGCTTTTGCTATTGCACTGAGTCCCCGTTTGACATCCCTGTCAAACAACAATGTACTCACTTGATGATAGGGCATTCCTATACTTAGTACCTCTGTCGGCGAAGCCAAGATATAAGGTGTAACGTTCCGTAATTCATATAGCACCTCGACCGAGGCCATGGAACAGGCGTCAAAAATCAAAAAATCCAACCCCGATGGAAGTGCGGTTTTGAGCACCTGTACATCCATACTTTTCAAATTGTCGTCACCGAAGGAACGCGTTCGGGGTTTACCGTAGGCATCTGCTGGAGCCCAGTTTGTGGCGTGCGACCATAGAATAGCACCATAAGAATTAGCTTGACCCAAAATCTTCATATCCTCAAACACCATTTTCATCACTGCCGGATCCGAGGCGTTATGGTCACTATAGCTTTTCAATACTTTGCTCCGGATCTCGGGACCATTATCCTGTACCACCTCGTAGATTTTCGGAGCCTGTCCAAAGATACGCGCGTAGACCAGCAGTTTACCATCTATGTTCTTAAAACTCTCCTCCATTTGGTTCAGATTGGCATACGCATCTGATGCCAGGTCATTATTTGCTGCCATATAGACCATCACCGTGCGTGCGGGGATGGTATTGTTTTCATCCTTAGCACAGCTCCAGAAGACTAGAGCAACAAAAAAATAGGCAGTGTTTAGAATTCGCATGAACAGGAGCTTTAAGTAATAGTACTAATTTAGGTCTTTTACAACATATATCAAAGTAGGAACGTCATTGCTTCTCGCTATAAAAAAATGGGATGTATAGCATAATCCTTATTCATCCTATTCATTTTTTATTTAATTTTGCCTTCATATCACACCGTCTAGTACGTGTGGTAATAACCACTTACTAGACGGTGTCTTCCAGTTATACGAAATCTTTAAATAAACGAACATAGCCTCTATAAATAGCATACTATGACAACAAGTCGATTAGAAGCCTTCAGCGATGGTGTTTTGGCCATTATTATTACTATTATGGTATTAGGGCTAGAAATACCTAAAGGAGATGATTTACATAGTTTGGTTCCTCTGATTCCCAAATTGCTTAATTATCTATTGAGTTTTATCTATGTAGGTATCTACTGGAACAACCATCATCACTTGTTTCAGGTTATCCAGAAAGTAAACGGAACCGTGCTTTGGCTCAATCTACTCTTATTGTTTTTCCTATCCTTGTTACCGATTTCTACCAATTGGTTGAGCGAACACCATCAATCCGCTTGGCCAGTCGTAGTCTATGGAATGATACTATTTCTCAGCAGCATTTCCTTTGCCTTGATCGAAAAATATGCCCTTCGGCTGGATAATCAAAATGAGGCTCTTCAAAAATCTTTCAAAAACAGGAAGAAAGAGATTGCCTCCACCCTACTGTATGGTATAGCTATCACCTTGGCTTTTAGTTTCCCTTATATCAGTATATTCCTGTATGCATTCGTGGCCTGCCTATGGATTGTGCCGGATAGACGGATAGAGAAAAGCCTATAAGTGTATTGTCCAATAGTTTGTTAATACGGATTATCTCTCGGCTATTGTCACTTTATAATATTCATGTTCATTGCCGTCCTCCTTGTATTGGATTACCAGTCCAAAGTAAAGGGTATAGTCATCCGTCCAGAATTCTTTTTCGGTTACACACAGCCATTTATTGGTTTTCTTTTCAAATAGTTCCCCAAGTTCGAACACTTTAGAAAATCGGTTCTTTTCCTTCTTCTGTAAGAAATGATAAAAGCATTCCTGCCCTTCAAAAACTTTGTTCAACCTATATTTTCCATTTGGCGATGTTACTGCCTGGTCGGGATTGCCCACTTGGTAGGTATCCTCTCCTGTTCCTAGGTCGAAACTCACATCTATTGTATGCCCCCCTTCGCACAGTAGAATATCTTCTGTCGGAAAATAGGCCATAAAACTATATTCCTCAAAATCCGTCTTATCTCTACTACTGGTTCCGTTTCTGAAGTTGATTTTTTTAATACCAAGATAATCTCCGTCTTCTTTAAACTCGATAACACCAGCTAGCTTCTTTTGTACCTCTTCCAGATCGGTAATCTTCTCTACTGGAGGATTTGCTTTTGCATCCTGGTGGGCCAGGTCGAATTGCGCTGTTGTTATTTTTTCTATTTCAACTTTTATGCCTGATGGTTCAGCTAGAAAAGTATCTTTTCTTTCATTAGCTGCTGGTACTCCCAATGTATCTGTTATAGCAATCGGTAATGTTGTTTTTTCCATGGTTCCGCGACAAGAAAATAACATAGAGGCTAAAAAAAAGAGTAATAATCTAGACATATCAACTGTATTAAACAATAAGGTGCAACCTTGCCTTTTTTGCACGTTGCATTATGAGCCAAAGCTGTGCCAAAATGCCTAGAACCCCAATTATATCAGGACTTTTTATATTATTGTAGCTGATGTACTAGGGAATCAGAAGTTATATTATTCGTCCTGCAGGTTGAATCTATGGATACCATATATGGCGCTAAAGGGTTTTCGGAACTCTTCGTTATGGAATTGCTTCAATACTCTAGTCAGTTGCTCTCCATCCGCTGCTGACAACAGCGCCTTGACGCCCGGGCTCGCCAGAAATTCCTGCTCCTTCCATTTTGAATCGTAGAAAAAGGACTTCTTATATTTCACGCTTTCTTTTTTGTATAATGGTTCTATGGTGTAGACCATGTTCTGAAAAACAATACGGAATAAGGACTCACCATAATCCACATTATCTACAACAACTCCATCCTTGCTTTTCTTTACTTCAAAGGTATAATCGCTATACAGCAGTCTTCCATAGCCTATAGGCGGGATATGGGGTACCTCATTGGTTAAAAAATAGTGAGAGACAGCTTTTTTCAACGGCGCTTGATTTGCGTCAACTGCCATCGGTTTGGTTACAGCCTTATTTGAAAAATAGAGGGTAAACCGGGATGAGTCTTTTGCAAGAGCATCCTCTTGCGTAGCGAGATAGGCAGAGAGCGACCGTTTGAAAGTTGACAGTCCTTTCCTAAACTCCCCACTAGTCCCCGGGTTAGGGAAATAGATGTCATCGATATGACTGATTTTGTATATATCGATTGCCTGAGAATTCGTAATGGAATCAAATGCACCCAAGAGCATATAGATTATAGAATCGCGGATATCATCACTCCTCAGAATCAAAGAATCCAAGCCTGCCTCAATTTCATCACCTTTGTTCTTCCACGACACACTGTTTGCTATCCTATAGAACGTTGGTCCATCCGAAAAATCAGCCCCTCCGGAATTTAAAGGGCTATGCAGTACCCACCCTTGCTTTTGAAAGACATTCTGAAACTCTTTCGAAAGCTGCTGCAGGCTTTCCTTGTTCTGTGATTGTACCTGTAGCGTAAAAAATAGCGTAATCAGTGGTAATAAAAGATATCTCATATATAATACGATGCTAAACAGCACAAAATTCCATAATCAATTATCGCCATTGTCACCGTCATCACTTCCTCAACAGCCCCTTTACAATACCCCTTCTTTCAATTGTATTTTGATGAACGCCATTTTCTGCGTTTTACCTTTTGCTGGAGCCGAGTTGAGCGGATACACCGCGGCGTAGAAGGTGTGCTGGTCAGCCCAGAAAGCCTTTTTATCATCCGCAATCTTAAAATTGGTAAAGTTGGCATACAACAGGTTCCGCTGTCCTTTCTCCTGCGCCACATACTTGCACACCACAAAATCACTTCCTACATCCGAATTGGAAGTGATCCAGGAGATACGGTCCTTTGTAGGGAGGATCTGCGGATAGCCCACCGCATATATATCACATTGGACTGCCGAGACTGGGTCGTAAAAGGTATAGTAGTTTTCATTTGCCGCATCCGAGCTTTCCTGAAACAGTTCGAGGTTTAGAAACTTCGATTGGGCGATATAGGCATTGTAAAATGTCCCTTCTTCCTCAGAGCTGTTTTCGTATGCTGTAATGACCTGTTCGTGACCATCAACGGTATATACCCACTTGTTGTTCTTTAACTTTATGTTCGGATTCTTTGCTAACACTTCATCTATCCTGCCCTTAGAAGCAGCTACAAATTCCTGTTCTGATACCTCGGCTATCGAACCATATTGATCGAATGACTTATTGTCAAAATTGTCTACCGCCTTGTAGGTACTCCCCCTGATCTCGTCCAGCTTCGCCCCTTTTAGCGCTAGATCGAATGAAGCGGTAAATTCCGATTTCAGTACATAGGCCTCGATGCTGTTCGCGATATTATTTTCGATGCTGAAGTGTATGGTATAAAAATCACCGGATTCGGCAAAGCCATAGTAATTGTCGAGTTTGTGGCGTACTACTTGCAGGTAAGCCGAATCCTTGCTCGGTGCTACAAAAAAACGTACCGAATCCAATTTGGTAAACAGTTGAAAAGGCACCTCCTGTATATTGTCTACCCCCTCTATCTTTTTAAAGTCGGCAAAGGTCACCGTTCTATGGACGGTTGCCATTTCCTCATTTTTGTTTTCTCCCGATTTCTTATCCTGCGAATTACATGCTACCAGCATGCTTAAGGCCGTAGCCAAGATGAGCATTTTGTTTAGCGCCTTCATGCGTATGTTTGCTATTTTTTTGTCGAAGTTATCAGTAATCCCACAATCCAGCAACAAAATACTTCGATTTATCGGATAATTGGCTGAAAACAGGGAGAAACAAAAAGGGACAGAATAACGCTGTCCCTTATCAAAAACTCAACTTCCCACAGTGGCCCTAAAGGTTCTTCATT
>JBEBQJ010000184.1:0-9069 GCA_040395455.1 Sphingobacterium yanglingense
GTTATGGGCGAGGGAGCTGGGGCATTAATTTTAGAGGACTATGAGCACGCCAAGAAGAGAGGGGCAAAGATATATGCAGAGTTGGTGGGCGCGGCCATGACGGCAGACGCCTATCATATGACTTCGCCCCACCCCGAAGGAGTAGGCGCTTCAAAAGCCATGCAGCTGTCCCTTAAGGAGGCCAGTATCTCCGCTTCCGAATTGGATTACTTAAATCTCCATGCCACATCTACCCCTGTCGGTGATATCGCTGAGTTACGAGCGGTTAGCAAAGTCTTCAATGCTTCAAAAAATTTATGGGTCAGCGCTACCAAATCCATGACAGGCCACCTATTGGGGGCTGCTGGAGCCATCGAGGCCATCCTGTGTATTCAGTCTATCAATCAAGGTACCCTATTGCCGACCATCAATATACAGCAACTGGATCCTGATATTCCACAAGGGATACAGGTTGTTGTCCAAGATCCAATTGAAAAGAAGATCAACACAGCGATGAGCAATGCTTTTGGTTTTGGAGGACATAATGCAACCGTTCTGTTCCGAAAAGTCTAACAGTATACTACATTACAATATGCCGTTCCGAATCCACTTCGGAACGGCTTTTTTGTGTTTTCTGGTTTAAGGAAGATACAAGTTGCGTATTTGCATTCATGAAGCTTTTATAAAATCGGTTGGTTGGGTGCGTTGAGTAATTTTGAGTATACGTTTTCTAATCGTTTACTCTTATTATTTTTTACTATTGCATATTAAATTTCTAATGACATCTACTATTGGCGTTACACAAGGTTTTTCTAATAAATAGATAACCCAATTCATCAAATAGCATATTATCCGCAATCCACGGCGGTGCAGCGGAGTAAAATAATACACGAATAAATACATGCCTATGAAAAAAGTTTATAAATCACCTACCCTAGAAGTTTTAAAACTTCAATTGGAAGAGAGTATTGCAGCATCTTCTATTGTTACCGGCGGATCTACCAGCATGCCTCAGATAGAAGAAGAAATTCTGTTAGAGGATAAACAACAATGGATTGTTGATTAAGATTAAACCTATGAGAGCATTATTAATTATACGCAAGAATCTGTTCAGGGAAACATTTTATTTTAATATCCTTTTATGGCTCGTGTCTATCGCTCTGATAACGAGTTGTTCAAAAACTAAAGAAGATGCTATAGGTGAGACTATAGATTTGATTGTGAAGGTAGAGGGGGTTGATAGCGATATCACGATGCCCAATACCAAATCAGCTGCTCGCAGCAATTATGTGTTACTGCCTACGGACGAGGAGGCGCAACCGAGTACGGTGACAAAAGATGATGTTGCCTTTATTTCTAAATCGGAGGTGCAGCCTGACAAGGAGGGCTTCGATTTAAAGAGAGAGGTTTACGCTACAAAATCAACTCCCATGGATCCTGGCATTAAATATCGACTTTTGGTCTATACCATGTCCAATGTTCTTGTATCTTCCGTAGAAGTGACAGCAGGGCAGGCACAGCGCATATCGGTTACATCGGGGGCCACATACAAATGGCGGGCCTATTCCTACAATACGAGTGATCCAATACCTGCTCCTGATCCCAATAATCCGGAAGTGATGACCCCTACCGCTACAACCTTGTTGTACGCCAAAGGAGAGATTACCCCTACAGCGCCAAGTAATATATTAGCTATTACTTTTAAGCACCAATTGACACAGCTCAGAGTCGTGGTCAAAGATGGTTCAGGTTTTAGATCGGTCATAAGTGTTGACGGGCAGATTGGTGATCCAAATTTAATTAAAACCTGCGCTTTTGATCTCCTTGCAGGAGAGAAGAAGGCAGGGACAACAGTCCCTGCAAATGTTTCGACTTTAGATTTTGCCCCTGAGACGGTTCAGGGGGTAACTAGGCAAGTCGCACGTTGTTATACATCTGATCAGAATATAGCCTCTTATGGCCTATGGATTAATAGTATGAAGATTCAGTATACCAGTACTGTAGACCGAACTATTACTGACGGTGGAGGCTATTTTGCATTTGGGATTGACCCTTGGATTAAAACTGGTTACATTCTTCAGGGTACACTGGATATTGTTTTTAGGCTACCTACGATGACTATACTGCCTTTTAGTAATGCTAATGCCCCTTACCGTTTAGATCCGGGGAGTGCTGCTGGCGAATTTATTAGAGATGCACGTAATTTTGGCCCTACGAGCAATTATGTAAGGATTAGTGGCCTTAACATAGTTGCACCATCAACAGCTACATTAGCACATGAGAGTTCCGTGGGATGGACTAGATTCAAGAATTTGATGACTAACCCCGCAACTTATCCAGATGTTCTAATAATAGCAAATTGGTTTAACTATTTAGACGATGCGAGTTGGGATCTTGTCAAGCAGTATATAGATAGGGGCGGTAATGTTTTCTACTTACATGACGAGCCTGACCCCCTTTATGAAAAATATGCACAACGAGGAATTGGAAATATATTAGGTCAAACCGTATCAATGTCCGACATTGGTGAATCTTGGGGGGTATATAAATTTACAGACACCCCTGAAGGAGCTGCGGATGTAGAAATCCTTAACGGACCTTTTGGCGATGTGCGCCCATTTCATTGGGGGCAGGACAGGGTTGGTTCAGGATATATAAATGGGTACATTGGAAATAATGTTATAGCATACTCTACACATTCTCAGAATTATAAAGCGCCATCGCCTGCTGGAATGGCCTTTTTTAGACATAAGACCAAGGGGTTCTTTTTTGTCGGTGATGGTGGTTTTTATCTTAATGCAAATTCAACCAGTACTGTTGTCGATTATTTACAATATCCATTCCGAATTAATCCATCAACCAAGTTTCCAATTCTGGATCCTTATGGTGTACGCGCTCAGACTGGCTCTCCGACACTGGGCCAGCCAGGGAAAAATGTGAATGGTGGTTATACCATTGCCAATAGCATGATGTTTGGAAATATCATGTCGTGGATGTTGAATAGAGCACACTATCATGGAATCAATAGGAACTAACGTAGTTCCTATATAGGTTTGATACGACGAAATCTGTCCCAAATTAACTTCGGGACGGATTTTTTACTTTTAAGAAAGGTATGACTAATATTCGCAGTATAGCAAATGCTTAATTGTTTTGAATACAACGTATAGAGATTGCATTATTGGTTCCTCCAGTTGGATACTCTACGCTCTTATTACTATTTAGCTGTGCTTCCGTATAGGGGAAAATCATTATTCCCCGAGCTAAATAATGGCCACTAGAGTTCTTGTTGGAGATATTGTCGCTATTTTGATACCGCCCTCCAAAAGAGAAAAACAAATAGTCAGTTCTCGATTCACCTGGATCTACGGCTGTATCCACAAACATTCCTTGATTGCTAGCAGCTCCATTATAGTTACCTACATAACGGTCCAGGGGAGTGTTATTGGAATTTGGTTGGGCTAGGGATCTAAATTCATATTCTGTGGGCAATCTCCAAGCATCTAACGGCAGAACTTTTTTACAAGGATCACAGCCTGGAAGTCCATTGATTTCAGACGTGGGGCTTGAATTGCTGATGTCGGTACGTTTGGGTTTGCAATAGTCCTGAAACCAGTAGTCTCCATGTTCTCCTGGGGCTGCAAAGCTGTATACTTCTGTTGTTCGGTCATAAATCAAATTTCCTTTGGCCCATACTTTACCATTGATTTCAACACCATCAGGTATATCAGGCGTAAATTTAGTGACGTTCAAGGTTAGCGTATAGCGACCTCCAGGAACAATCTTCAATCCTTCAATCGGCGATACTTGAGTATTTGATTTACCATCAATAGTTATGGAAGAAATGTTAAGAGTACCTCCGTTGTTTGCCGTTTGATCAGGAGAAGTCACGATAGTAGTCGCTTCTGACTTCCTGTTATTAGCGGTATTGATAAAGTCAACAATCGCACCGTCGGATACCGTACCATTGTCAAAATCTGGTATGCCGTTTCTTACAGGTACATTCACTTTATTTATATGAGGGGTGATTGTAGCTTCTATGGAAGCTAACTGACCCGCCACGGCATTATCTAGTTGAACAATAGTCTTTATCTGGCTAAATTGATGTTCCAAAACAATGTTGAGTGTTGTGAGTCCTTCTTGGTAGCTACTTGCAGGCTTAATATAGTACATGAAATTTTTATTTCCATCTACCTCTTCAAATAAAGCATCATTTAAATTGCCTGTAGGCATAATCCTATCAAGGTCACTGGTCGAGTTGCTACCAACAGAGTAAGCAATGAAAGTGTAGTTGAGCCCTGTTACCAATCGGAATGAATCATCGCTAGTTAAGGAGACACCGACTTCATAATCTTTATATTCGACAAAAGCTCCTGTATTATCATACAGCAACATTCTGTATTTGACTCCCTGCGCAAGGTTCGATTGGGTGCTACCTAGTGACATGTTTTTTACCCGCATGCTATTCATGCTTAATTTGGAATCTGTTAGCATGCTCTGTCTGACATCATCAAGGGTTAAAGTTGCAGATACTTTATACATATTGTCAATCGCTATTTCTTTCGTTTGCGCGTCTGCTATCAATTGTCTAGAATGCAGTACATTAGGGTAGGGTGCGTTTTTGGAAAGTCTTTCTCCTAAATTTAGGGATTGAGCTCCTGTCAGGTTTATTTTTATAACGCTTATACCGTCTCCTGGCGTATCGTCCTTTTTAGTGCATGAAATAGATAAAAAAAAGATAAAAAATAGTATCGCGTAGGTATTATTCATAACCATAAAAATCACTGAATTAAGTTAAGAAATTACGTTGCCGTTTAAAGTTTTCCTAAGTATATCTTTCAAATAGGTATGTTTATGTGATGAGCAAAAAACATGCCGATAAAGAAAGTAATAGTTTATGGTTAAGCCATCCCGATGGATAGGTGAGCGTTTGCCGCAATTCTACCAATTAACTTTCCCAAGCAATGCTTTTTTCGCCATTTGCGTCAATCGATATGGCTAAAATCTGATCGGATATTTCCTTATTCAATACATAATCCGCTACGATAACACCATCGTGAAAGGCAATGTTGTTTAGCTTCATCGCGGTCAATAGTTTGTCGATTCTCTCGGCAGGCGCTGTGCTTTCCCCAGTGATTTCAGCCAGTTCATCAGCCAGTTCCTCCAGATGGAATTCCAAATATTCGACCACAGTCTTATCGTCGTCGTTTCCAAATTCCTGTCGAAGGAACAAAAGACTCTCTTTATCAAAACTTTCTAAATCGCTAAGGATATCTTTTGCAATTAGAAAATATTTTTCGTCCAGCCCCTCTTCGGCAAACCACATTAAAGAAATCTGCCTTTCCTTAAAATCAATAGACATATAACCTTGCTCTTCAGTAATATTTTCAACGTCTACATTGTTAAAATAGGGTAGTTCAAATTGTTTCATACTATCTGTCGTTTTCTAATTAGAATTCTGTTTTGTTACCTTACCAATCTCTTCCCGAAATCAACTCTTCTCCATCCGCTTCCACAAAGCCATAAGAGGCCGCGATAAAGCTGAAATCATTTCCTATACAATCTCTCGCTACGGTCTCAATTTCACTGTCATGATCATCAAAGACAACTGCTAGGTCATTGAATCTTTCGGTTGCAGCATGTGTCAGCTTGTATAGCTCCTCTAAGCCGCTAGGAGAATTATCTTCTATTTGAACACACAGGTCAATTAAGATTTCTTTTCCCATATCGACACAGTTCTTTGGGAAATAAGCATCTTGATACATTTCCTCCAAAAAAGAATAGTTCTTTGTTTTTTCGTTGGTCAACTCTTCTTGTTTTTTTTTCATTCTTTATCCAGTTAATACGCTGAAAGGTAAATTCCCTTGTTGTTTTAATCAATTTAAAAGTATTTAATATAGGCACTAAAAGTTAGCGCTAGCCGAACCATATAGCCAATTGTTGAGCTGTTTTTTTATATCAATCCCATGCTTTTCTGAAAGTACAAAGTAACAATCTACAATAGCTTCTCTATCTTCGGTATCGAGCTCTGCATTTTCCATGTTTCGGAGGCCCGCCAGTAGCTGTAGCTTTATTTTTGCTGTATCAGTGTTTGTCTCGCAGAATCTAATATCTTTTGTAATGGTTCCTGTGCAGTGTCTGTATTCTAGGGACGTAATCATTTCTTCCGACAACAATACCTTAAATCGTCCCAGGATATCTGCCCTTAATTTAACATAGGTTGGGAGAGGTAGCGGTTTACCGGAGGGTTGCTGTTCTTCTCCCGTCTGTACGGTAGGTGCTTCTGCGGTGTCCTTATTCTTTTGGTACTGTGCAAACCAATCGTTCATCACTTGATTTAATGCAGGCTGTATGGCTTGGTCTTCAGCGCTAATAGGGCCGGGATTACCGCGCATACTAATCTGTTTTGCGATGGCATTGTAGGTTGTAGATAGCTGTAAGAAGATCGCTTGGTTTATCTGGAGATTGCCAAGGTGTTCTGTAGTTTTGGCAAACATATCTTTGAGTTCGGCCAGACCGATATCCTGATGTGCCAGATAATAATCAAAATCCGCATTCAGCCTTTCCCGAAGCTGGGCCGACGCCTGCTGCGTTAAGACCTGCTGTTTTTCGAGGTTTTGCAGTGTTTCATTGAGCTGTCCCCGATTCAATTGTATTAATTCTTCAGTTTGGCTTTTCTCCTGTTTCTTTACCTGCGTGCAGGAATGAAAAGGATATATAAGCGATGTTAAGGACAAGACCAATACCGTCTTTATATGTCGGAACTTTAATTGCATGTTTCCCATTCTCCATGTTGAAAGTCATACTTTGCATAGGCTCGCGTATCGGTAAATTCGGAAGCAACCGTGTTCCTCCCTTTTTCTTTTGTCTCTATTCTAAATAAGGCCATATCGTAACTCATAGACCAAACTTACGCCAATTCGTGTCACCTGACAAGACCTTCTTTAGATTCGAAGGACAACATTTACAATTCGTCTCTACACGTAGTACACCGTATTCGGTATAGGCCAGGGCTTCGACTAGCCTAGATCTAAGGGGCAACTGCCATAACGTTGTCACAGGCGTACCATACCTTTGTCAGGAAATAAGAAGCAAAAACAAGCGAATAGTGTTTTATGTGCTTGCAGAAGCTTATCTTTCAATACTATATTTAAGTCAAATACTTACAACGTGACGATAGAAGAGTTACAGTCTGCTACATTAGAAAGGCAGGGGTTGCTTTATGACTGGCCATTTGGAAGGGGAAAAGAGGCCGTATGCCGGGTGCTGGGTCAGCTCGGTTATCTGCAGATAGATACCCTATCGGTTGTCCAAAGAGCGCATCATCATACGCTCTGGACGCGGATTCCCGATTATGAGACCAGTTACCTGGACGAGTTGGTACAAGAACGCCAGATTTTCGAGTACTGGTTTCATGCTGCTTCCTATCTTCCGATGCGGGACTTTCGTTTTGCGCTTCCACAGATGTTGGCGGTTCGGGACAATGATGCGCACTATTATAAAGCCGATGCTAAGGTGATACACTATATCATCGATACGATCCGTGCAGAAGGTCCAAAAAGAGTACGTGACTTTGAGGCCCAGACCAAGAAAGCCGGAAGTTGGTGGGATTGGAAACCGACCAAGATTGCTTTGGAACGTCTTTTCTTACAGGGCGACTTGATGGTCTCGGGACGTGACGGCATGCAAAAGACCTACGATTTACCCGAAAGGGTTTTACCTGCGGCTACAGACCTTACGGTACCTAGCCCCATGGAGTTTGCAGGCTATCTGGTGAACACCTATTTGAATGCCTACGGGTGGACTACGCTCCAGCAGATCTTACACCTCAAGAAAGGAGAGGCGATAAGGAAAAATGTAAGAGACGTATTGTCGGGGATGCTCCAGGAGGGGACGGTCCGATCCATCAAGGTCAACGGTTATCCGTCTGTATTTGTACGGCAGGATTTGATGGAGGCAAAAGTAAGGCCGTATATTCCAATGATTAGATTACTGTCCCCGTTTGACAATGCTATTATCCACCGCGACCGGGTCAAGCAGTTCTTTGATTTTGATTATCGTATGGAATGCTATACGCCAAAGGACAAACGGCAGTACGGTTATTTCTGTTTGCCCATCTTATTTGGCAATACATTTATAGGTCGTGTAGATTGTAAGGCACACCGAAAGCTGAAGCAATTTGAGATTATACACCTGCATATCGAAAATCAGTTGATTGATGTTGAGCTGTGGGCAAAGCCCTTTGCCGAACACCTAAAGCAATTTGTCCTTTTTAATGGATGTACTTCTTTGAAAGTAGCACAGGTGAGCCCTTCAAACAGACTATCGATACTCAAAAAAATGCTGGAGTCCATGTTTTGATTGAATGTTTTTTTAACCCAGCGTAATTTCTTTTCCAGCGACATTATAGTACATCCTTCTGTCGGTAAACCAATCTTTGATTTCTTCAAATACTTCTTTGCGACAGCCTATTTGATTAAGCTTTGGAAGAGTCTTTAGGACCTCATAATTGTTGTCTTTACAGTCTACATCCCATATGCATTTTAACTTTTTCAATACAGAGAGAAAATTTAGACTTTCGATTTCATTACCACGTATATCGATTAATTTCAGGTTTTTGAGCTTGGAAATGGTGTCCAGATCTATGGCTGTCTTACAATGGAGGATATATAGCTCAGAAAGTTTGGGGACCTTTTCCAGAGGTGTCCAGTCTTCGATTTTAGTTTTCGAAATATCGAGCTTTTGAAGATCTGGCAGCCTGGACAATGGTTCAATACTATTGATACTAGTTTTACTAATCCGTAGTTTCTTTAGCTTTTTCAATGGATCGATCCAATTCAGGTTTTTGATATCGGTATTGGCCAATTCCAGTTCTTTTAGCGTTTTGCACTTACTTAGGTTGATATAATCTATATCCGTCCATCCTGAAAGGGATAACGCTTCGAGATTAGGAAAGTATAATAAGGGGGCTAAGTTCGCATGTTGACTTAGGTCGAGGCGCTTCACCCGCTCAAATTCTTCAAACGACGATGGTATTTTACCTCGCAGAGAATAATCATTTCCCAACCCATGACTTATATCAGCCTGCCA
>JBEBQJ010000185.1:0-9040 GCA_040395455.1 Sphingobacterium yanglingense
TCCGATTTTCAAAGTAGTAAGTATGTTGATGAAATTAGCGCCATTGGGTGCTTTGGGAGCAATGGGATTTACTATTGGAATGTATGGTATAGCCTCTATGAGCAATCTGATTGTCCTTGTTTTGGCATTTTACCTTACTTCCGCCTTATTCGTCTGTTTTATATTAGGAGCCGTCGCTAGATACAATGGCTTTTCTATTTTCAAACTTTTAAAATATCTGAAAGACGAACTCCTACTTGTATTAGCTACAAGTTCCTCCGAATCTGCTTTACCTTCGTTGATGCAAAAAATGGAGAAAGCAGGTTGTTCAAAATCAGTCGTAGGATTAGTTGTGCCGACAGGTTACTCATTCAATCTTGATGGCACGAACATATATATGACACTAGCAGCTTTATTTATTGCGCAGGCCTGCGATATCCACTTGGACTTTGGACAACAGGCTGTCCTGTTGCTCGTCGCTATGTTGAGCTCAAAAGGGGCAGCAGGAGTTTCAGGAGCCGGTTTTATAACACTGGCTGCAACATTGGCTGTGGTGCCCGAAGTACCGATAGCAGGAATGACGTTAATACTCGGAGTAGATAAATTTATGTCTGAATGTAGAGCATTGACCAATTTTATAGGCAATGCAGTAGCTACCATCGTTGTAGCCAAATGGGAAGATCAGCTTGATAAGACGCAACTTGATGATATCTTAGATTGTTAAGATATCATTTGTGATACTTTATAGTAAGTTGTTAATTTTGAAGACTATCTTTGATTAGGATAATATAACCTCATGACTATGGAAGAAAAAACGGAGAACAAGAAAATTGGAATTAAGGAGATTGCAAAACTGGCTAATGTTTCTATAGCCACTGTAGACCGCGTCCTAAATAATAGAAAAGATGTTTCAGAGGCAACGAGAGCTAAAGTTCAAGCTATTATAAAAGAGAGCAATTATCAACCCAATCTCTATGCCAGGGCACTCTCCGTAAAAAACAACCTAAGCTTTGCTGTCTTAATTCCAAAAACATCTTCGCAAACTGGATATTGGGATTTGTGCCTCAAAGGTATTAAACAAGGAATCCAAGAATTTAGCACTTTCGGGATAACTATTGATATTTTTTTATACGACCAGGAAGATGTAAAGACGTTTATAAAAATGTCTGAAGATGTATTATCACGAAATTTTAATGCTGTTGTGATTGCTCCAATCTTTATTTCAGAGACAATAGTCTTTGTAGAAGAATGCAAAAAACGCAAAATCGAAAGTATATTTGTTAATTCGGATATCAAAGGATGTTCATCATTAGGTTATATTGGTCCAGACTTATATAGTACGGGGAGACTGGCCGCCAATCTAACATCATATTTAGTACCTGCAAAATCTAAGCTACTCATCCTTAATATTGCAAGAGGGCTACAGAACTATGCCTACCTGAACACAAAAATAGAAGGCTACACAAGTTATCTTAACAACTTAAATAAGGGTTTTGAAATATCGAATATTGATATTCCGTCTAATAATTATGATGAAATTGCCATTGATTTATTAAGACATATTGGAGAGTTTAATCCGGACCTTATATTTGTCACAAATTCTCGGGTTTCTGTAGTTGGACGCTTTTTTAATGAATTCAAACACATAAAGAAACCACACATTATCGGTTTTGACTTTCTAACAGAGAATGTTGAATTTTTGAGTAATGGAATGATTGATTTTTTGATTTGCCAAAGGCCTGATAAGCAAGGATATCTAGCACTTGACTATCTGTACAGGCATTTCTTGCTAAAAAATGAAAAAGAAAACTTTAAACCAATGCCGATTGATATTTTGACCATAGAGAATTATTTATTCTACGAAAATTAAAAAATAATTGGAGAAACACCATTCTTTTCATATCTTAGATTTTATATCCAATATGTAAATCGTAAAATCTTAAAGATGACACAGAATATTTTTTTATCTCTCTGCAATAGAGGACATAACTATAGAGTAGGGCGTTTTATTCTTTTTTTATCAGCAACTCGTTAACGTTACCGAAGGTGCTCGGTTGACTATATTTTTCGAAAATGAATAGACATTATTACAGCACTCTAATCGTCAGGTTTTGCAACATAAAGAATGTTCCTTTTGATAAACCAATAAATTAATGCAACTACTAGTAAGACTAACTAAACTCCCTTTATTGATTGTCTACATTGTTTTCTTGAATTCTTGTAAAGGGAGTAAGGACGAAGGAATAATAGACTATATCAAGGTTTCAGATCAAACTTATCTATCAGTAACTCCGCTTGTGGACAGTCTTGATGTGCCTTGGGACATGCAATACAACCCTGCGACCAACTCGATTTTTTTCACGCAGATAAAAGGAAAAATTGCTGAATTGGATCTGGAAACTAACAAAGTGACGGATTTATATGACGTTCCGAATGTGTTCCATCAACGTACCTTAGGGCTCCTTGGCATGGCAATCCACCCTGATTTTAAATCCAAGCCATATCTTTATATATGCCATACAACTAAAGAGCAGGACTCTATTTTTAGTGAACTGAGACGATTGGAATTAAAAGATGATAAGGTAATAGCCAATAAGCTTCTCCTCAAAATAGAGGGAGGTTCCGGACACAACGGATCCAGGTTATCTTTTGATAGAAATAGAATGCTATACTGGGCCACTGGAGACGTACATTCCATGACACATGCCCAAGATTCTACTACGCTAAACGGCAAAATACTTCGCATGAACGATGATGGTAGCATACCAAAAGACAATCCAATAAAGGATTCCTATGTTTATGCATGGGGCTTCCGTAATATGCAGGGGATGACTTTCACCTCTAATGGAAATCTCTTAACTTCCGAACATGGCGACGCTATAGAAGACGAAGTCAATTGGATACGACCTCTACACAACTACGGTTGGATACAAATCGAAGGATATCATGATACACCCGAAGAACTTGAAATAGCGCGTAAAAGTCCTCGTACGGAGCCAATCAAAGCTTGGACACCAGTAATCGCTCCAGCAGCTTTGAAATACTACAGTTTCACGCAAATACCTGAATGGAACAATAGCCTACTACTGGGTACATTGAAAGACCAGTCTTTGAGAATTCTAAAACTGAACAACAAACAAAATCAGATACTAGAAGAAGATGTTTTTTTGAAAGACAGATACGGAAGAATTAGAGCAATAACTGTAGATAACAAAGGAAATGTTTATATCGCTACAAGCAACAGGGACTGGAAGCCTCAAGTGAAATTCCCACTAGAGACGGATGACCGGATCCTTAAGCTCTCTAGGGTAGATTATAAACCCACATCGTCTATAACCAAAGAACCAAAGCAAAATAAGGAGAAAATGGATGCCAAGACTCTCTATCAATCCTATTGTGCATCATGCCATAAAGCTGATGGAAAAGGGACACCGGGCAGCTTTCCGTCATTGATACAATCAAAGATAGTAAGTGATGACAAAAAACTCATACACACGTTGTTAAATGGCTTAACCAGTACCACTGAAAATGGACAGCTTGTATATGACCTACCTATGCCTTCATTCTCCTTTTTGTCCGATTCTGATATAGCAAGTATAACGAACTATATACGAACAAAATTATCCAATAGCGATACACCAATTGATGCGAAATCTGTAGAAGAAATAAGAAACCAAAAATTATAAACTATATGAAAAAGATACTAAATGTATTAGGTCCAGGAATTATAACTGCCGCTCTTGTTTTTGGCCCAAGTAAAATGACAATAACGTCAAAGATGGGAGCAGACTATTCCTACTCTCTAGTATGGATAGTTTTTGTAGCCCTATCTTTTATGGGTATCTATACAGCGATGGGGTCACGTATTGGTGCATCGCAAGAAAAGAGTCTTTTGACGCTAATAAAGACTTCTTTTAGTAAGTCGATAGGCATTGCCATAGGTATCGGTATATTTTTAGTTGCTACATCTTTCCAGGCAGGAAACAGCATAGGAGTAGGTATAGCAATCGGTGAGGCAACGGGCACAGCACCTTATATATGGGTAATTACCTTTACAGCATTAGGCATATGTCTTCTATTTTTTCCTTCTTTCTATAAAGTGATGGAAAAATTAATGATTGGATTGGTCTTACTAATGCTAGCTTGTTTCGTAGCGACTTTATTTCTAGCGGAGATAAATTTCAACGAATTTACAAAAGGGCTTATTCCGTCGATACCCGAAGGGTCTCTAGGTTTAGTCATAGCATTTACAGCATCCTGTTTTTCACTAGTTGGAGCTTTTTACCAAAGTTATCTTATACAGGAACGAAAAAAAATGACGTCGGTAGCTGTTAGTATTAAAAAAGCAGAAAGAGGAGGCTTTGTAGGGGTAGGGATCCTTGGATTTATGAGTATAGCGGTAATGGTTTGTGCGGCCGCAGTATTATTTCCTAAAGGCATACACGTAGGTAGCGCAGCAGAAATGGGCAAAGCTTTAGAGCCATTATTTGGCAAACATGCCAGCTCACTATTTTTTGTCGGGTTATTCGGAGCAGCTTTCTCATCTTTAGTGGGCAATGCCACAGTTGGAGGAGCCCTATTAGGAGACGCATTAGGTTTTGGCAGTAGCTTGAGCAGTACAAAAGTGAAGTTCCTGATTTCGATAGTAATGATTCTCGGTTGTGTTGTTGCTGTTATGTTTGGCAAACTGCCATTAGAGCTTATTGTTATTGCTCAAAGCATCACCATATTTTTAGTTCCATTTATTGGAATTTCAATCTATGCTATCGCCAACAACAAGAAAATAATGGGAGATAAGGCGAATAACCTGTTCTATAAAATAGCAGGAGCACTTGGTCTGCTTGTAATATTGATTTTAATGGTTAGTAATGTTTATGATATGTTTTTAAAGTAATATGGAAAATAAAATTTTAAGAGAATTAGAAGAAAAATACACCAAGCCATCTGCGGATTTCTTGGCAGACTTGAAGAATATCGACGGTGACTTTGTTTTTCTAGGAATCGGAGGGAAGATGGGCCCTAGTATGGCCAAGCTACTTATCGATGGCTTGAAAGAGTTAGGTTTGGAGCGTAAAGTATATGGTGTATCCCGCTTTTCGGACAAAGAAGGTAAAAACTATTTGGAAAGACTAGGTATAGAGACTATCGTATGTGACTTACTGGATGATGATGCATTACAGCAATTACCCGAAGTAAAGAATGTCATATATCTGGCTGGTTTTAAATTTGGCGCCGTAGGAAAAGAAGACTTTACTTGGGCCATGAATACTTACTTACCGGGTAGGGTTGCAGACAAATTCAAGGACTCTAGAATTGTTGCTTTATCTTCCGGTAACGTATTGCCTTTCGTTCCTGTGACTTCTGCTGGAGTAGACGAAGAAGTTGTTCCAGAGCCTATCGGCGAGTATGCACAAAGCACCTTAGGTAGAGAAAGAATATTCACTTATTTCAGTAAAAAGAATAACACGCCAACGCTTCTGTATCGCCTTAATTACGCCGTTGACTTTAGATACGGCGTCGTGAGAGAGATTGCCAAGCAAGTGTATAATGAGCAAGCTATTGATTTAACAAGTAATAACGTAAATGTGATTTGGCAACACGATGCCAACGAAATAGCTATACGCAGTCTTTTACACACCACTGCACCAGCAAAAGTCCTTAATGTAACCGGTCCGGAAATATTGTCGATCAAATGGGTCGCCGAAAAATTAGCTCAAGGTCTAGGAAAAAAAGTGACTTTCGTTAACGAACCAGAAAACACAGCGCTATTGAATAATGCTGCAGAATGCCATCGCTTATTCGGTTTTCCCAAAGTTGGCATTCTCGAAATTATAGACATCACCATCCAGTGGATACGCAACGATGGTGGTGAGTTTGGCAAGGATACACATTTTCAAGAGAGGAAAGGTAAATTTTAATGAAAACACTCGATAAAGACAAGAAAGAATTACTATTCGCAGGTACAGTACTTCCTGCAAATCCCTTATGTTTAAATGAGCAAAGGCAACTAGACGAAGAGGGGCAACGACTACTGACAAAATATTATATAGAAAGCGGAGCTGACGGTGTAGCGATTGGCGTGCATTCTACACAATTTGAGATACGACTTCCCGAACACAACCTTTTAGAAGATGTCTTTCGTATTACTAGTGAAGTCGTAGATGCCCATAAGCTCGATAGACCGTTTATTAAAATAGCAGGAATAGTTGGTCCCACAGAGCAGGCGATATCTGAAGCCAAATTAGCGGTCAAATATGGCTATGATATGGGACTATTAAGCATGGGTGGGCTCCAAGCGCTGACAGAGGAAGAAATACTAAAGCGTACCGAAGCCGTAGCACAGGTTATACCAGTATTCGGGTTTTACTTACAACCATCTGTTGGAGGCCGAATATTCACCTATGACTTTTGGACGAAGTTTGTAAACATTGAAAACGTAATTGCAATTAAGTGTGCATCTTTTAACCGTTATCAAACACTAGATGTCGTTCGTGCGATCGCCAACTCTCCTCGAAGAGATGATATCGCATTATATACTGGCAATGACGATAATATCGTTGCCGATTTATTGTCCTTGTACAAATTCAATGTAGATGGCGAAGAACGGACCGTACAATTCAGAGGTGGTCTCTTAGGACACTGGGCTGTTTGGACCAGTAAAGCCGTGGAATTGCTTAAACTGGTCAAGGATTTCAAAGCCAATCCTACCCATGAAAAATGGGCCCATTTGCAGATTCTGAACAATCAAACCACCGATGCCAACGCCGCTTTATTTGATGTAGCAAATGACTTCCATGGCTGCATACCAGGTATACATGAAGTCTTACGCAGACAGGGGCTTATGAAAGGAATCTGGTGTTTGAATCCGAATGAAGTTCTTTCAGAAGGACAGAGCGAAGAATTGACACGAATTCAGCACGATTACCCCAACTTAAACGATGACGCATTCGTCAATGAGTTTTTAAAACAACAGTCGTCAAAGACATAAAATGATCAGCATTTTGCTATCGATTTAATATTATGATTTCGCCACCTCCCCTCCAATGTTGTCCCGAAGGAGGGGAGGTGGCGATTTTTTGACTATTGGTAATCCCTTAACTACACTTGCCACGGCTCTCAACAACAGTTTTCGTCATCGCCCTGTATCCGATATAAATTACCTCTTCTTACCTACGAATCATAAATTACGGCAACTAATCGTAAGTGAAGTGCTTTTTTCAATAGAAAGTTTGTTACTTCGGGTATAATTTAGAAACAAGACTTGTAATCCGATGAACTTCGTCTATATGCTTATTTCTAGTTTTCAACTTCAATAGACATGAAACTAACAACATATATTAAATCTGCTCTGTTGTCTCTCATCATATTACAGCAACATAGCAACGCTCAGACGACAAATGAGAAACGTGCCAATGCATCTCCACAAATGGAACGAAAGGTACTACATGAGCCTTATTTCAACTACTATCAGGATTTCCAGAATTATGCGACCAACAAGACCAGTAGGTACCCCGAACTCTATAAGAAATATACCCTCGTAGATTCAATGCCCATATACTATCCTGTCACCAAAAAAGTGGAAGACTACCCATCCCCATGTTATCAGATTATCGGAGACGGAACGGTCAAAACAGGAATGTCCTACCATTACACGTTTTTACTACAGCTATTTTATAAACGGTTGAGCTGTCTCAAAGATGGAAGTAAATTGGACCCAGACTTCATGAAGTATCAGGCTTTTGACTCGTTTGATTCGGAAACCACACGCGAGGCTCTAGAGTTGCTTGAATTGTATGACAAAAAAAGAATAAAGGATAATGAGTTGGACGAAATATTCGAAAGAGCAAAAATGCTATTTAAGCAAGAAGAGTATAAGCACTCCAATGCTATTTTTTCATTTCTAGCGACCATAGATGAACGTTATCGTGAAGCAGCTTTTAATAATGTCGGTTTATCATTTTACCATCAGAAATCATACCGCAAGGCACTCGACTATTTCGAGCGGGCAATCATCCTTTACCCCGATAGCTACATAGGTTATCTCAACGCTGGAGCTGCGAGGACACATCTGCCTGTTGATATGGGCGACCAGAATCCAAGTATCTATTATTTTAAGAAAGCCTACGAACTAGCACCAGATAACCCAAATGTTATCAGTAACTATAAAAATGCTATTAAGCAACAATTGGGTCAAAGCGGGATTGAAATATCAGACTCAAAATAATTACCGATGAGACACAACAGCTATATGGGCCTAGTAATTTTACTAGCGTTATCCCTATCAACAGGAGCATGTCAGAATGCCGCTAAGGAAGAACAAACAAAAAAAGGAGAAATGGACAGCGTTATTAAAAACCTTCCTGGAAGCTATAATGCGACGACCGACACCTGGGAAACCACAGATTCAATCTACGAATCGCACATTCACTTCGAAGGCGATAGCCTCGCATTTCTTACGAAGGTCAATCCCAATGGCAACAATACAATTGGTGTAGTCGACAAAAGCGGACGTATAAGAGTGCAACCTATTTACTTCAGCAGTACGCTAAGACCTAGTTTTGGTTTTTGGGAAGTACAGAACGACAAGCAAAAGATAGGATTGGTCGACCTTCAGGGCAAAGAAACTGTCTCACCCCAGTACGATGATGTGTTCTTAATATCGGATTATCAGGAGATAGACCCGGATATTATTAAGGTGAGAAAGGATGGGAAAGAAGGCTTTATTAATAGGACAGGAGAGGTCCAGGTTCAGCTGAAATACGAGTCCCTCGTACTAGCAGCGAAGAACAGAATAATGTTTATGGAGAGTCCACAACATTGGGGCATCATGGATTATAATTCGAATACTATTGTCGCAGCAATATTTACCCATTCAGCAATATTTGAAGATGGTGTGGCTAAACTACAAAAAGAAGATGGCGAAACTTATCTGGTGCATGAAGATGGTCGAATAGAAAAAGAGGAGAGGTAATAAAAAGAAAAAACCCAATCGAATGATTGGGTTTTTCTGTGCGCCCACCTGGGCTCGAACCAGGGACCAAAAGATTATGAGTCTTCTACT
>JBEBQJ010000186.1:0-9013 GCA_040395455.1 Sphingobacterium yanglingense
TGTTGACACCGTCTTTGACGTCTTTCTTGTTCGGGAGTCCCAAGTGTTCTTTGGGCGTTACGTAACACAGCATTGCACAACCGTACCAGCCAATCATGGCAGCGCCGATGGCCGAGGTAATATGGTCATAGCCGGGGGCGATATCGGTCGTCAGTGGACCTAAGGTGTAGAAAGGCGCTTCCTCGCAGCATTCCAATTGTTTCTCCATATTTTCTTTTATCAGATGCATGGGGACGTGGCCAGGCCCCTCAATCATAACCTGTACATCGTGTTTCCAGGCTATTTTTGTCAGTTCGCCCAATGTTTCCAATTCGGCAAATTGGGCCTGGTCATTGGCATCTGCGATAGATCCCGGACGTAAGCCATCGCCCAGTGAAAAAGCAATGTCATACTGCTTCATAATCTGGCATATTTCATCAAAGTGGGTATAGAGGAAGTTCTCCTTATGATGGAAAAGACACCACTTTGCCATGATAGAACCACCACGGGATACAATTCCGGTGACGCGCTGGGCGGTAAGGTGGATGTAGCGGAGTAACACACCAGCGTGAATGGTAAAGTAGGAGACTCCCTGCTCGGCCTGTTCAATCAGCGTATCCCTAAATATCTCCCAGCTGAGGTCTTCGGCTATCCCGTTGACCTTCTCCAGTGCCTGATAGATAGGGACGGTACCGATAGGCACGGGCGAGTTCCTGATAATCCACTCTCTGGTCTCGTGTATGTTCTTTCCGGTGGACAGGTCCATGATGGTATCGGCTCCCCATCGGCAGGCCCACACTGCTTTTTCAACTTCTTCCTCGATGCTCGATGTTACGGCACTGTTCCCGATGTTTGCATTGATTTTGACGAGGAAATTGCGTCCTATAATCATGGGTTCGCTCTCGGGATGGTTGATGTTATTGGGGATTATGGCTCTTCCTGCTGCGATTTCATCGCGTACAAACTCTGGCGTTATCCTTTTTGTCGGCGTCCGGGCGCCAAAGCTATGGCCGGCATGCTGATGAGTCATCGCCGATTGGGCGCTTTCCAATTGCTCGATGCGCTGGTTTTCGCGGATGGCAACATATTCCATCTCTGCGGTAATGATTCCCTTTCGGGCATAGTGTAGCTGTGTTACGTTGTGTCCAGCTCTAGCCTGTTTTGGTTTATGCTGGTAGTCAAAGCGAAGGTGCGCCAACTTTGGGTCACCGGCGCGTTGATTTCCGTAGTCAGAGCTAATTTTATCCAGTATTTCGACATCATTTCTTTCCAGTATCCAGGATTCCCGAAGACGTTCAATTCCTTTTTTGATATCTATTGACTTGTTGGTATCGGTATACGGTCCTGAGGTATCGTATACCGTAATCGGTGGATTTTCTTCGATGCTACCTGTGCTCAAGCGTGTCGGTGACAGGCTGATCTCGCGCATGGCAACCTGGATAGGGAATAGGGTGCCGGGAATGTAGACTTTTTTTGCATTTGGAAAAGGCTGTGTTGTAATTGTGTTGTTTTCTTGATTTTTCATGGTCATGGATTTTAGCCGCCTTGTGTAGCGGTAATGATGAGGATTTCGTCGTGGTTTGAAATAGGGGTAGCTGGCCAGTCCTTGCGAGGCACAACCTGGTTGTTGAGGGCTACAGCAATACCATTGCTTTTTAAATCTGGAATCAGGGTCGACAGGGTATCGGCAAGCGAATGGGGAAGGTCGTCCTGAAGTTGATGAAATTGATTGTTAACTTTTATCTGCATCATATTAAATAGTTTACTATTAATACTTTAGGAATGCAGTCAAAGCATAGCTATGGATGGATAGCCATTAAGTGAAAGGTACACTTACTTTTCCCTACGCTAGTATGAACTAGATCAGGTTCCAAGGGTAAAATCTCAGCCTGCCTTGCAGACACCCCTAAAGTATTTGATACAAGGATAAGGGATATTGTTGTGAAATAAAAATTTTTCAGGTATTTGTTTCTTTTTGTTAAAAAGTGTTAATACCGAGTATCTTTTATACTAAGTGGGGAGGAACGGCGTTTTGGTATTAAAAGAAAGTAAAAATTTCATAATTTCATATTTAGGTTAATAATTGGTTTGGTAAAAACCTGGAGTTCCCAGCTCCAGGTTTTTTTTATTTATTCCTTTATATCGGTGTCAAATTCAATCGGCCGATTGTGAAAATAGAATTTCTTGTCCTCTTCGGTGATAGCACGAAGTACTTTGCAGGGATTGCCTACAGCGATAACATTGTCCGGGATATCTTTGGTTACCACGCTACCCGAACCGATAACAGTATTGTTGCCAATGCTTACATTGGGGTTTATGACGACATTGCCGCCGACCCAGACATTATCTCCTATGGTGACGGGGAGGGCGTACTCCAATCCGGTGTTGCGTAGCTCGTGGTGTATCGGATGCCCAGCGGTATAAATGGAGACCGAAGGGCCTAGCATCACGTTATTGCCTATTTTTACGGGTGCACAATCCAGAATCGTTAGGTGGTAATTCGAAAAGAAGGATTCTCCAATTTCAATGTTAAACCCATAATCGCAGTAAAAAGGTTGTTCTATACAGAATAGGCCTTCGGTCTTGCCGAACAGTCCGCGGATTAGGCCCTTTCGTTCCCGGTGATTTTTAGGATCTATTTGATTATACCTGAAGCATAAACGCTGCGCCTCGAGCCGAAGTGTGGTCAGCTCCTTGCGGTTGGCATAATAGGGCTCGCCTGAAACCATTTTCTCTTGTTCTGATGGGGTATTTTGCATGGATATCGGATTGAAAGGGTGAATATACTAAAAGTCACATTTATATAATTAATGTAGCCCTAAAAGGGCGGTTAATTTATTATTAATTATCTTTGCCAGGAATGATGGATAATTCAAAATCAAAGATTGCAATAATTGGAAGTGGAAGCTGGGCGACAGCGATGATTAAGATGTTGACCGATAGCACGCTGTCCAAAGAAGTGTTTTGGTGGGTTCGTAAACCTGAGGATGTAACCTTTATCAGAGAATATAAGCATAACCCGAGTTACCTGAGCGCCGTAGAGGTAAAGGTGCAACCCGAAAACATCAGTTCCGACGTCAAATGGGTGGTAGAACAGTGTGATATTGTCGTATTAAATACTCCAGCTGCCTATTTGAAAGATGCGCTGGAAGGACTTACAGCGACTGATTTTAAAAGCAAGACTATTGTTTCCGCCATTAAAGGGATTATTCCTGACGAGAACCAAATCGTAGGGGAGTACCTACGTACACATTACGGTATTCCGCTGGAGCGCATTGTCGTAATCGGTGGCCCTTGTCACGCTGAAGAAGTGGCGCAGGAGAAATTGTCTTACTTAACTTTTGCCAGCGGTACAGCGGAGGAAGCGAAGGCGGTGGCTGCATTGTATGCGTCGCGTTATATCAATACGATTATCTCTGATGATGTCATCGGTATCGAGTATGGCGCTGTATTAAAAAATATCTACGCCCTAGCTGGAGGAATATGCCACGGCCTAGGTTATGGGGATAATTTTCAAGCGGTATTGATTTCAAATGCAATCCGCGAGATGGATTACTTTGTAAAAGAATTGGCTCCACAGTACAGGGATATTAAGGCTTCGGCCTACCTCGGTGATTTGTTGGTTACAGCTTACTCACAATTTAGCCGTAACCGTACATTCGGCAATATGATCGGTAAAGGGTATACGGTACAGTCTGCTCAGTTAGAGATGAATATGGTGGCTGAAGGGTATTACGCTTCTGCTTGTATACAGGGGGTGATTCAGCGATTCGGATTAACGATGCCGATCTGCAACATGGTATTTCAGGTATTATATAATCATCAGCCAGCCAGTGCTGAAGTAACTAAACTGGCAAAAGACTTTACATAAGATGATATTGAAAGAAGAGATTGCTGAAGTATATCAGCGTATTCAGGATGAAATCTGTCAGGCTCTCGAGGCGTTGGATGGCGGAGCTAAGTTTGAAGAAGAGCTGTGGGAGAGAGAAGGCGGTGGGGGCGGTAGAACCCGTATTATTCAGAATGGTAATATCCTCGAAAAAGGAGGTGTTAACTTTTCTGCGGTGCACGGCAAGTTGCCGGAAACGATAAAAAAAGCATTTGGAGTCGATTCCGAAGACTTTTTCGCTACCGGAGTATCTATCGTGATACACCCCAATAATCCGCATGTACCTATTATCCATATGAATATTCGCTATTTCGAATTGAATGATGAGGTCCGTTGGTTTGGAGGTGGCATCGACTTGACACCGCACTATGTACAGGAAGATGACGCACGTTATTTTCATCAGACACTCAAGGATGTATGTGACCGACACAAAGACAGCTTCTACGAGGAGTTCAAAACCTGGGCGGACAACTACTTCTTTATTAAACATAGAAATGAGACACGGGGCATCGGAGGAGTGTTTTACGATAAGCTGACTCCGGAGAAGACAGGATTGAGTTATGACGAAATATTTGCCTTCTCTTGTGATTTAGGTCGTACATTCGCTCCGTTGTATACCGAACTGGTAAACCGACACCGAGACAAGACCTATACAGCGGCAGAAAAAGACTGGCAATTGCTACGTCGTGGCCGATATGTAGAGTTTAATCTGGTGTACGATTCGGGTACACGTTTTGGGTTGGAGACCAACGGGCGTATCGAATCTATTCTCATGAGCTTGCCTGCTCAGGCTAATTGGTTTTATAATTTCACACCGACAGCAGATTCTGAGGAAGCCAAAACAATTTCTTTATTACGAAAAGGAGTCAATTGGGTTTAAGAATCTGTTTTAACGTCTTTTATGATAAATTTTGAAAGGTTTACTTTAAGCAATGGATTGAAAGTATTGGTACATGAAGACCATACTACACCCATGGCTGTTGTTAATATTTTATATAATGTAGGGGCCCGCGACGAATCTCCAGAACAGACAGGCTTTGCCCATCTGTTTGAGCATTTGATGTTTGGTGGTTCGGTGAATATCCCTAATTATGACTCGCCCTTACAGCAGGTCGGAGGTGAGAACAATGCTTTCACGAGCAATGATATCACAAATTACTATATCACACTGCCTGCTTCCAATCTAGAGACTGCATTCTGGTTGGAGAGTGACCGCATGTTGAGCTTAGCTTTTAGTGAGCAGAGCTTGGAAGTGCAGCGTCAGGTCGTGTGTGAAGAATTCAAACAACGCTACCTGAATCAACCTTATGGGGATGTGTGGTTGCACTTGCGCCCTATGGCGTACAAGGTGCACCCTTACCGATGGGCGACTATAGGTAAGGAGCTCAAGCATATCGAAGACGCGACTATGGCAGATGTCAAAAGCTTCTTCGCTAAGTTCTATACTCCTCAGAATGCAATAATGGTTGTTGCAGGAGATGTTAAGATGGAGGATGTAAAGGCATTGGCTGCGAAGTGGTTTGATGAAATTCCTGCAGGGCAGTCTTACCTTCGTAATCTGCCACAGGAGCCGAAACAAGAGGCCGCTAGACGGGAGGTGGTCGAGGCTGATGTGCCTGTAGATAGCATATACATTGCTTTTCACGGTTGCGATAGGTTCTCAAAGGACTATCAGACGATGGATTTACTGTCAGATATTCTGTCGAGAGGTGCATCTTCGCGATTGTATCGCTCCTTGGTCAAAGAAAGACAGGTCTTTTCCGAAATCAATGCTTATGTAACAGGTAGTATTGATAGCAATCTATTTGTTATTGAGGGAAAACCATTGGCTGGTATTAGCCTAGAAGAAGCGGAAGCGATTATTTGGGAAGAGTTGAACAAAATAAAGAGCAGTCCGGTCATTGAGTCGGAGCTGCAGAAGGTGAAGAACAAAATAGAATCGACTTTGTTATTTTCAGAACTATCCATCCTGGATAAAGCGATGAACCTAGCTTATTATGAAGCGCTGGGCAATGCACAGGAGTATAATGACGAAACCGAGAAGTATTTAAAGGTGTCTGCGGAAGACGTACAGCGTGTAGCTACAGAAATATTTAGAATGGAGAACTCATCGACATTGTGGTACCAATCAAAAGGAGGTGTAAATGCCTAATAGACTGGAAGCGCCACCTTATCAAGCTATCGGCGACCTAGAGTTGGTACAGCCCGAAGTTGTAAATCACAGTAATGGACTGCGTACCTTCTTGTTTCACAGTGAGGACTTGGAACTGATGAAGTTTGAGTTTGTATTCGAGAACCACTATGAGAAGTCGGAGTTGCCGATTTTAAACGTTGCATTATCCTCGATGTTAAAAGAGGGTACAACGACGAGAAGTAGTGCTGAGATAGCCGAAGAAATTGACTTCTATGGTGCTTATCTTATGCCCGAGTACAGCTTTGACTATACGGCCTTGACACTGTATACGACAAGAAAGCATGCGGGCAAAGTACTGCCTATTATAGCCGATATTCTGACGAATCCTACTTTTCCTGAAGAGGAATTGGAAACGTATATCAGGAATAATAAACAAAGCTTACAGATAGCACTTCAAAAGAATGATGTAGTCGCCCGTCGCTTGTTTTACAAAAATCTATTTGGCACCAATCAATACGGTGCTGTAGCAGATCTCGAAGACTACGATACCCTGAGTAGAGCGAAACTTTATTCGCTATTTGAGCAACAGATCCGTCCGAATAACTGCACCTTGCTGATTGCAGGTAGGGTAGACCAGGAGCTTCAGGATTTAGTGGATACTTTGTTTGGCCAGGATTGGGCGGAAAGCAAGACCACTGTTAACAATGCTATAGACCTTCCTTTGCCCGACAATGGAAAGCTGGTGATAGAGCCTAAAGAGGAAGCTTTGCAGTCTGCTATTCGTATGGGAGGTATTACCGAAGGTCGTACACATCCGGATTTTCCGGCTATACAGTTTGTAAACACGTTGCTGGGAGGCTTTTTTGGCTCAAGGCTGATGCGCAACATCCGCGAAGACAAAGGCTATACCTATGGTATTGGTTCGGCTGTCGTCAGTTTGAAGCATACGGCTTTCATGACGTTAGCGTCGGAGGTGGGAGCAGATGTCACCAGCGCAACCTTAGTAGAAATAGAGAAAGAATTTAAGCGCTTACGTGAGGAGCCTGCGACTGTAGAAGAGGTAGATTTGGTACGTAATTATATGCAGGGAAACCTCTTGGGTAGTCTGGAAAGTATATTTTCGCATGTAGACAAGTTTAAGGCGGTTTATTTTAGTGGCCTTGACCTATCTTACTATCATTATTATCACGAGGTACTGCGTATGATGACTCCAGAGCGAGTCCAAGAGATTGCGGTACGCTATTTCGACTTTGATAAGCTGACTAAAGTAATTGTAGGGAAGTATTAAATACTTCCCTACAATTATTTAAAAATGCTTTCTAACTATTCTCTTTCTTCGCTTCTTTAGCAACTTGCTTTTTCTTCTCCTTCGCGTTAAAATCGGCAACCTCTATAATTCTAGGGATACTACTCTTCGGTGCCATATTTCTAACACGTTTTAATTTCTTTCTATAGCGCAGTGCACGTATGGTTCTGTTGTTCTTGTATAGGTTCCAGTTCATCAGTAGCACCGAGAATAAGACTACAATAAGCCCCATTATCTGTAATGGCGTCACCTGATGGTCTGTAAAGAAATGTACTAGTAGTAGCGCTACAATTGGGTTGACATAGGCGTAGGTACTGACTTCGGTTGCCGGTCTGACCTGTAGAAGCCATATGTACGAACTAAAGGCTAGGATAGACCCGAAGGTAACCAGATAGATTATAGCGCCCCAATCTGCCAGATAGACCGCTTTATAATCAAAAGCTTTATATTCTCCATTTAACAGCGCAACGGTCGTAAAGGCAACCCCGGCGGTAACCATTTGCCAAGCTGTTTTTACGATAACGTTTAAAGGCTGTTCTTTTCTCTTTTCTGTCTTTTCCTTTTGACTATACTTAGAGGTCAGGGAGCCTATTGTCCAGCCGATGGTACCTAGGATAAGCACCCCCATGGCAATAAGGTTTTGGGATTTTTCTCCATCATCGGTCTGTCCAAAGACTTGCTCTGCAAACAGCATGATGACTCCCGTAAATCCTAATATCAGTCCTAGGATAATCGGTAGGCTCGAAAAGTTCTCTTTCCACTTCGGCTTGTCAAAGATGATAAACCAAATCGCTGTAGCCGCGGAGAGAATCGATACAATACCACTGGATATGTACTGTTCGGACCAGATGATGGCTGCCATATCGATGAAAAGAAGTAGAAAACCTACAAAGATAGCCTGCTTTACGTCGGCTCTATTGAATATTTTGTACCCTTTTAATCCACAGTACCCCATTAGAAGCGTTCCTGCTATAATAAAGCGAATAGAACCCAACACAAAAGGGGAGAAAGACCGAAGTGCTTTTTCGATGAAAAAGAAGGTGGAGCCCCATACGATATAGACTACAAGATAAGCGAAGACTATGCGCGCTACTGAAGGATTCTTTTCTTCCATATTAATCTTTTGAAGGAATTACCAGTTTTTGTTCTTCTTTAACCGTTTGTAGAACGATGGTTGTACGGGTAGATAGGATACCTTCTATCTTCCCCAGGGTATTGCGCATAAGGTCGACCAGACCTGCAGCGTCGTGCGTACGCACTTTAACCAGGTAACCGTCATCGCCAGCGATATCATGCACTTCCTGAACTTCGGGGATTTCGGCCAAAAGATAAGCAACGCCCTGTTCTCCGATAATATCTGATGTCTTAATGAATATAAATGACAGTAAATTTTGGTCTAATGCCGCAGGATTAATCTTAGCATTATACTGTAATATAACTTCCTTTTGTTCTAACTTCTTGACTCGCTCCAAGATAGCAGAGGGGGCCATGCCGAGTTCACGCGCGATATCCGCGTTGTTGGTCCGGGCATTATTCTGCATGATGCGGAGAATTTGATAGTCAATATGGTCTAATGATACTTCTAATTTTGACATAATTCTGCAAATTTAATATTTTTTAGAATATAATTCACAATTTTTTGTCAGAATATGAATAATATTCTAATTAGGCGGGTGGGTTTATTGGTTCTGCAATAGGATTCGAC